>JBJSZF010000330.1:0-7125 GCA_046090125.1 Verrucomicrobiota bacterium | reverse complement strand
TCCGACATCCAGACCGGCTCCAAGTACGGCATGGTCACGCTGGATTCCTTCCTCATCGACAAGTGGGGCCAGGGGCTCATCGCGGAGGAGGAGGTCGTCACGAAGGCCCAGGACCCGACGACCATTCACCAGAAGCTCCAGGAGCTGAAGCAGGCGCGCGCCGAGGCCCAGGCCCGTCGCAAGTAACCCTCCGCCGTCATTTCCAGACCCCAACCCGCCACCCCGACCTTCCCATGCCCGAAGTCGCCTCCGACCCCCTGCTGGCCTTGATTCGCGAACGCGGCCTTCTTGACGAGATGCAACTCGAGGAGGTCGCGCAGGAAATGGCGCGCAACGGCAAGCCCTGCCTGCAAGTCGTCCAGAACTACGGGATGCTGGACCTCGACACCGCGTTGCAGGTCATCGCCGACCATCTCGGCAGCATGGTGGTGTCCGTGGACGAGGGACAGATGACGCCGGACGTCCTCGCGGCGGTGCCGCCGGAAACGGCGCGGATGTACCAGTGCGTGCCGTTGGCTTTGTTTGGCGACACGGTACAGATCGCGGTCGCGGACCCGTTGAACCCGGCGGCGGTGGACGAGATGGCGCTGACGTTGAAGTTCCAGGTCCAGTTGGTGGTGGCCAACCCGGCGGACGTGGTCAAGGCCGTCGAGAAGTTCTACCCGGCGCTGGCGGGCGGAGGGTATGCGGACCTGCTCAAGGAACTCGGCGGTGACGACGTCGTGGTGGACAGCGACGAGCCCCGGGCCGGCCTGCTCAAGCTGGACGACGCGGTCAACGACGCGCCCATCGTCAAGTTCGTCAACCTCGTCCTCATGCAGGCCGTCCAGGACCGGGCGTCGGACATCCACTTCGAGCCCTTCGAGGACGAGTTCAAGATCCGGTACCGCGTGGACGGTGCGCTGTACGAGATGACCCCTCCTCCCCGGCACCTCGCCGGGCCGGTCACCTCCCGCCTCAAGGTCATGGCGAACCTCAACATCTCCGAGCGCCGCCTGCCGCAGGACGGGCGCATCTCGGTCAACATCGCGGGCAAGCAGGTGGACCTGCGCGTCTCCACGTTGCCCACGGCGTTTGGCGAGTCGGTGGTGTTGCGCGTGCTCGACCGCTCGTCCGTGAACCTCGAGATCGAGTCGTTGGGCCTTCCCAAGAACGTCAACGAGTACGTGCTGGAGGCCATCAACCAGCCCAACGGCATCTTCGTCGTCACCGGCCCCACCGGCTGCGGCAAGACGACGACCTTGTACTCGTGCCTCCGGCGCGTGAACGCCATCGACACGAAGCTGCTCACGGTGGAGGACCCGGTGGAGTTCGACATCGAGGGAATCATGCAGGTGCAGGTGAACGAGGGCGCGGGCCTGACGTTCATGAAGGCGCTGCGGGCGTTCCTGCGGCAGGACCCCGACATCATCATGCTGGGCGAGATTCGCGACCTGGAGACGGCGCAGATCGCCATCCAGGCGTCCCTCACGGGTCACTTGGTCTTGTCCACGCTGCACACCAACGACGCGGCCGGAGCCGTCACGCGCTTGGTGGACATGGGCGTGGAACCCTTCCTCATCTCCTCCACCCTCCTGGCCGTCCTCGCCCAGCGGCTCGTGCGGCGTGTCTGCACCCGTTGCAAGACCTCCTTCGAGCCCAACGAAAACCAGCTCGCCTCCGTCGGCCTCTCCGCCCTCGACCTCGGCGACAAGAACTTCTTCTACGGGCGCGGCTGCCCTGCCTGCAACGACACCGGCTACAAGGGCCGCAAGGGCATCTTCGAGCTGCTGGTCGTCACGGACGCCATCCGCACCCTGATCAACGAGCGCGCCCCGACCGTCGTCGTGCGCCAAAAGGCCATTGAGCTCGGCATGGTCACCCTGCGGGAGGACGGCATGCGTTCGGTGTACAATGCCGAGACCACGGTGGAAGAAGTCTTGAAATACACGTGAGGAACGGAGCCAGATAGGCGCAGACGAGCCGGAGGACGCTATGCCGAAGTTCAACTACGAGGCCATGGACACGCGTGGCAAGGAGACCAAGGGCGTGCTCGAGGTCGCCAGCCAAGCCGAGGCCATCAATCGCCTGCGCGACATGGGCTTCCATCCCACCAAGGTGGTGGAGGCGGACAAGCCGAAGGACGCCGGCAAGGCCGCCGCCGCCAAGGCCAAGGCGAAAGCCAAGGGCAAGGGCAAGGGCGGCGGGATCAACATCAACATCGGCAGCGGGGTCAAGCCGAAGGTCCTCACGACGTTCACCCGCCAGCTTGCCACGCTGGTCGAGGCCGGCCTTCCGTTGCTTCGCGGCCTTCGCGTGCTGAGCAAGCAAGAACGTCACCCTACCCTCAAGCGCATCCTTGGCGAGCTGTCGGAGTCCATCGAGGGCGGCTCCACCTTCTCCGAGGGCCTCGCGCAGCATCCCAAGGTCTTTAACAAGCTGTTCGTCAACATGGTGAAGGCGGGCGAGATCGGCGGCGTGCTCGAGGTCGTCCTCAAGCGCCTCGCCGAGTTCATGGAGAAGGCCGAGAAGATCAAGGGCAAGGTCGTGGCCGCCATGTTCTATCCGGCGGCCGTCATGGTCGTCGCCGTCGGCATCTTGGCCCTGCTCATGATCGTCGTGGTGCCCAAGTTCAAGGCCATCTTCGCCGACCTCCTCGGTGGCGACGCCGGCATGCCTGGGTTCACCCTGTTCGTCCTCAACATCTCGGACACGCTCAAGAACTACACGATCATCTTCCCCGAGTGGGCGGGCGGCTTCCCGTTGCCCGGCCCCGTCATCTGGGGCCTCGTGGCCTTCGTCATCGCCTTCAAGATCACCCTCCGCACCAAGAAGGGCGCCTACGTCTGGGACCAGGTGAAGCTCAAGTTCCCCGTCCTCGGAGCCGTCATCTCCAAGGTCGCCATCGCCCGCTTCACCCGGACCCTCGGCACCCTCGTGCAGTCCGGCGTTCCCATCCTCCAGGCCCTCACCATCGTCCGCGAGACGGCCGGCAACCTCGTCGTCGCACGCGCCGTCTCCGCCATCTATGACTCGGTCAAGGAAGGCGAGACCATCACCGCCCCCCTTGAAAAGTCCGCCGTGTTCCCTCCCATGGTCATCTCCATGGTGGACGTCGGCGAGCAAACGGGCGCGCTCCCCGAGATGTTGCTGAAGATCGCGGACAACTACGACGAGGAGGTGGACAACGCCGTGTCCGCCATGACGTCGTTGCTGGAGCCCATCATGATCGTGTTCCTCGCCGTCATCGTGGGATCGATCGTCATCGCCCTCTTCCTCCCGCTCATCACACTCATCGACAAGCTCGGCAGCGATGGCGGTGGCGGGGACTAGTCTGCGCATGAGCAACATCCAGTTCGGCACCGATGGCTGGCGGGCCATCATCGCGGAGGACTTTACCTTTGCGAACCTCGACCGCGTCGCCCAAGCCACCGCCGACGAATGGCGGGCCAACCCCGCCCCCGGAACGGTTTCCAAGGCCGTGGTTGGCTATGACCGGCGGTTCCTTTCGGAACAGTTCGCCGCGCGCGTGGCCGAGATCCTCGCCGCCAACGGGTTCATCGTGACCCTCACGGACAGGCCCACCCCGACGCCGTCCGTGTCGTTCGAGGTGAAGCGCCAGAAGGCCGTGGGCGGCGTCATGATCACGGCCAGCCACAATCCGCCGGCGTTCAATGGCTTCAAGCTCAAGGCCTGGTATGGCGGATCCGCCGAGCCCGCCATTTGCAAGGCCGTCGAAAAGCGCGTCGATGCGTCCCCCGTGCAGGCCTTGCCCCTCGCCGAGGCCCGACGCCAACGCAAGGTCGTCGTGAAGGACATCCGCGGAGCCCATTATGCCGCCATCAAGCGGTTGGTGGACTTCCCGTTGATCGCCCAGTCCGGCCTGCGGTTTGCCCATGAGGCGTTGTTCGGCGTGGGCGCCGGCTGCTTCGACGAGCTGCTGGCCGGCACCACCTGCCGCGTGACCACGCTCAACGGCGAGCACAACCCCAACTTCGGCGGCATCAACCCCGAGCCCATCGCCCGCAACTACGTCCGGTCCGCCGCCTACCTTGCCAAGCATCCCCACGACCTGTGCCTCGTCACCGACGGTGACGCGGACCGCGTGGGCGGCATGGACGGTCGCGGCAACGCGCTGACGACGCACCAGGTCATTTGCCTGCTGCTGCGTCACTACATCCTCCATCGCCACCAGACGGGTCGCGTGGTCAAGGCCCTCACCACCACGTCCATGGTGGACAAGATCTGCCAAAAGCACGGGCTCGAACTCGTCGAGACCGGCGTGGGCTTCAAGTACATCGCCGCCGAGATGCTCAAGGGAGGCGTCCTGCTGGGGTTCGAGGAAAGCGGCGGCATCGGGTTCCCCGGTCACATCCCGGAGCGGGACGGCATCGCGGCCGGCCTCGTGATGCTGGAGGCCTTGGCCGTCGAGAAAAAGCCCTTGCCCCGGCTCCTCGCCCAGCTCGAGCGCGAGTACGGCCCGCACCGGTACGCCCGCATTGACACCCATTTCCCGCTCGAGAAGCGGGGCGATCTCATGGCGTTCTGCAAGGACAAGGGTCCCGCCAAGCTCCTCCGGTCGCCCGTGCGCGAGGTGAAGTCCTTCGACGGCGTGAAGTTTGTCGCCGAGGACGGATCATGGCTCATGCTGCGCGGCTCCGGCACGGAGCCCATCCTGCGCATCTACGCCGAGAGCCGCAGCGACGCCGATGCCGCAGCCCTACTCAAGTTGGGCGTCCGCCTCACCCAGCAGGTTTAACGGGCCACCCGTTCGTCCCGCATCTTCCCTCGGCTCCGGTCCGACGTGGTCGAGGGGCCTTTGTGCGTCCGAGCCATCGTTTCAGGATCGCCCACACGCCGGAACACCGGACGGTTCCGCAGCCCGCACGAGGGCAACTTCCCAATCCACACGGTTGCGCTTCCTTGAAAGGCGTAGCACTTGTGGTTTCGGCCAACGGGAAACCCAGCGGCCGATTGCTTGCGCGTGAAAGATTCAGCCTCCCTGCCGCCGTTTGCGGACGCGTCTTCTGACGGGTCCCCATTGTCCCCGTCCACGACCCTTGCTGCCTCTTCCTCATGGACGGACGCATGGCTTCAGGCGGCCTTTGCCTCCTTCTTGGCTCCCATGCGAAGGGGCCGTTTGACGGTGCGTCTCCCCGATGGCGCGAGCCTTGCCTTCGGAGGACACGAGCCCGGGCCCGAGGCATGCATCACCGTCTTGAACCGACGCCTGTTTCGCCGGTGTGCGCTGGGAGGGGACATCGGCTTCGGCGAAGCCTACCAGGCGGGCGAGTGGGATTCTGACGACCTCTATTCGGTCATCGCGTGGTTCTGCGCGAACTCGGACACGGCGCCGACGCTGGCGGGGTCGGCCAACCGCCCGTGGTCGTTGCGCCTGTTCTCCGCTGCGAATCGCCTGCGGCACCGGTTCAATCGCAACACGCGCGAGGGTTCCCGGCGCAACATCCACGCGCACTACGACCTTGGGAACGCCTTCTACCGCCTCTGGCTCGATCCCACGCTCACCTATTCCGCCGCGTTGTTTGAGTCGCCGGACCAGGCGCTGGAGTCCGCCCAGGTGGCCAAGTACGAGCGCCTGTGCCGCCAGCTCCGGCTGCGTCCCGGCCTGGAGGTGCTGGAGATTGGGTCGGGCTGGGGCGGCTTCACCCGCCATGCCGTGCAGCAGCACGGGTGTCGCGTGACCACGGTGACGCTCAGCACGGAGCAACGGGACCATGCGCGGGCCCTGTTCGAGCGCGAGGGCATCGCCGACCGCGCCCAGGTGTTGCTCATGGATTACCGGGACTTGCCCAGCCTCGGCCGCACGTTCGACCGGATCGCCAGCATCGAGATGCTGGAGGCGGTGGGCGACGCCTTCCTCGAGACCTACTTCTCCGTCTGCCAACGCGTGCTCCGCGTGGGCGGGCTCTTCGGGGCCCAGTTCATCACCTGCCCGGACTCGCGCTACGCCGAGATGCGGCGCGGCGTGGACTGGATCCAGAAGCACGTGTTCCCGGGGTCGCTCCTGCTCTCCATCAACCGCGTCAACGAGGCCGTCACGCGCACCGGCTCCATGCACTTGCACGACCTGCGCGACTTCGGCCCGGACTACGCCCGCACGCTCCGGATGTGGCGCGACCGGTTCAACGAGCGCATCGACGACGTCCGCGCGCTCGGCTTCGACACGTGGTTCATCCGCACGTGGAACTATTACCTGGCGTACTGCGAGGCGGCGTTCGCCCACCGGAGCATCTCGGTGGTCCAAGGCGTGTGGACGGCCCCCAACAACCCGAGCGTCTAGCGCGAGTCCGCGTCGTTCCGCCCGACCCACCCTTCCGCCCGCCCATGAATCGCGTTGGCATCGCCGCATGGTTCGCCCTCGTGCTGGTCGCCATGCTGGCCGTGACGGGCTGGGCGTCCGGCGAGGTGGCCCTGTGGAAGACCCCGCGTGCGGTGGCCACGCACCCGTGGTTCATCGCGACGTTGTTTGACGCCTACTTTGGGTTCATCGCCTTCTGGCTGTGGCTGGCGTGGCGCGAGGCACGGGTGCTCCCGCGCGTGGCGTGGCTCGTGGCCATCCTGCTGCTCGGCAACATCGCGATGGCGGCCTATGTGCTGATCGAGCTGCGCCGCCTTCCGCCCGGCTCCACCGTCTCCGCCCTGTTCACACGCAAGCCCCGCGCATGACCTTCCTCACCCTCGCGGCGGCCGCGCTCGCCTTCGTCCTCGTCGAGATGACGCTCACGTGGATGGCGGCCAGGCGGCTCCGGAACTTCGGGATCGTCGATGTCGTGTGGTCGCTGGGCTTCGCGCCCATTGCGCTCCTGTTCCTGCTCCTCACCCACGGCGGGCGGGCGCTGGCGGATCGTCCCGCGGCGGTCGTCCTGGTCGCCATGATGGTCGCCTGGTCGTTGCGCCTCGGCGGGCACCTGTTCGTGCGCGTGCGGGCGCATCATCCGGTCGAGGACGTCCGGTACGCGCGGCTGCGGGCAGAGTGGGGGGGCGGGACGGACGCGCGGATGTACCGGTTCTTCCTGCTGCAAGGCGCGTTGCAAGTCGTGTTGGCCTGGCCGGTGGCGTGGGTATGCCTCGACGCATCGCCGCGCGGCGGCCCGGCAGGATTGGGATGGTCGGGCGTCGCGGGCC
>JBJSZF010000329.1:0-1436 GCA_046090125.1 Verrucomicrobiota bacterium | reverse complement strand
TGCGGACGCCCTGGCGCGGCGACTTGGGCGAGCCTTGCCCGGGCCATGCGACGTCCACGCTCTTGGACGTGGACTCGGTCGAGGCGTTGTTGCCCGCGATGATCGTGCCCGGGACGAACACAAGGGGCTCGTCGTGCGCCGCGACCTCGAGCGTCCGCACCCATCCGCGGCCGGCCCCCGGCAACTCGACGACGGACGCATGCTCCAGAACGCGCACGCCGCCGACATCCCAGGCGAGGACGACGCGGTCGGCGTCGGGACGCTCGATGGCGGCGAGGCGGGCCCGTGATTCGGGCCATGCGGGGACGGGGGCGAACTGAAGCGCGGCCGCGCCGCCGGCGCGGGGCATCCCGATGAGGCCGAAGCGCGACGGATCGAACTGGATGAACGCGCCGGTCCATGCGCCGCGCAGGGATCCGTTGGCGGTGTCGTAGGCGACGAAGGCGTCGGGCCCGACACGCACGGCCAGCGCGCGCGTGACCGTGCTGCCATCGGGCATCTTGACCGTGGCGGCGAAGGAAGGGCCGAGGTCGGTCTGTTGCCAGCGGTTGTCCACCCAGTCGGACTCGCGTTGCACGCCGGGTTCCTTGCCGGAGACGGCGGGTTCGCCGGCCGCGCGGGCCGCGGCGGATCCGGAGGCGGCCGGGGTGGCGGCCGCAGGGTTCCGCGGGGCCGCGACCTTGCCGACGGCCGCCAGCGTGGGCGCGGACGTGGGCAGGGGTTCGTCGAAGGTCCAGCGCGCCAGAACCTCCAGCCCGGCGTCGGTGCCCTTCGGCTCGACGACGCCCTTGAGGATGCGGACGTCGTCGAGGAGGCCGTCGCAGCCGAGGCCGCCCTCGACGAGGCGTCCGACGGCGACCTGGGCGGGGCCATCAGGCATCGACGTGCGCTGGAACGATTGTCGGGCGGCCAGCGTGCCATCGACCCAGAGGGCGACCTCGGAGGCGGTGACGGTGGCGCGGACGTGGTGCCATTGACCATCGCAGACGGCGGCCTTGGAGACGATCTCGGCGGGCTGGGCTCCGGGCATGTACCAGCTCAGGGCTCCGGAGCCGGCGTAGGTGTAGAGCTCCCAATGGGTGGCGGAGGACTTGGCCTCGCTGGCCACGAGGATGTTGAACGCGCCGGCCGATTCGAGCCGGACCCACGCGCTGACGGTGAGGGGGAAGCGGCGCACCTCGGGCCGGGCATCGGAGACGACGCCACGAACGCGGGCGTCGAGGGCGAGGCCTTCCTTGCCGGGGACGCGGTCCGCGGCGGCGGCGGGAAGGGCCTGGAGAACGGGCGCGGGACGCGGGCGCGGCGGCCGTGCGCCGGCCGGGGTGGGGGGAAGCCGGGAGGGAAGCGCGAGGCGTTCGAGCCCGGCGAGTTCCTTGCGGAGCTTCACCTCGGCGTCCTCGTCGGTGTGGCCGATGATGCCCACGGGGCCGGTCCAC
>JBJSZF010000328.1:0-2410 GCA_046090125.1 Verrucomicrobiota bacterium | reverse complement strand
CGGACGTGCCCGAGGGCCAGGTGGTGCAGCAGATGCGCCGGGGTTACCGGTGCCGGGACCGCCTGTTGCGCGCGGCGTCGGTGGTGGTGGCGCGGCCGCCGGGCTCGGCGGCGGCGCAGCCCGGGGCGGAGCAAGGGGACGCGCCCCAGGCCTAAGGACACGTCATGGCAAGCAAGCGCGACTACTACGAGGTCCTGGGGCTGGCGAAGGGGGCCACGGACGAGGAGATCAAGAAGGCGTATCGCAAGCTCGCGGTGAAGTATCACCCGGACAAGAACCCGGGGGACAAGGCCGCCGAGGAGAAGTTCAAGGAGCTGGGCGAGGCGTATGGGGTGTTGAGCGACACGGACAAGCGCGCGGCCTACGACCAGCTTGGTCATGCGGCGTTTGACCCGCGGGCACGGTCTGGCGCTGGCGCGCGTGGGCGCGGCGGCGCGGACATCGACCCCTTCGAGATCTTCCGGCAGGCGGCGGGTGGCGGCGGGGCGGGCGGGATCTTCGAGAGCCTGTTTGGCATGGGCGGCGAGGAGGAGTCGGACGGGCCGCAGCGCGGCGAGCACCTCCAGTACACGCTGGGCATCACGCTGGAGGAGGCCGTGCAAGGCGTGGAGAAGGAGATTCGCTTCGACCGCATGGGCAAGTGCGGCGCCTGCGAGGGATCCGGGGCGGAGAAGGGGTCGCGCGTGGTGCAGTGCCGCACGTGCCAAGGGCGGGGCCGCGTGGTGACGGGCAACGGCTTCATCTCGTTCCAGCAACCGTGCCCGCGGTGCTCGGGGCGCGGGGAGATGATCGAGCATCCGTGCCGGCAATGCCGGGGCGAGGGACGCGTTCAGCAGCCCGCCACGGTGCGGATCCGCATCCCGGCCGGGGTGGACGACGGGTCACGCCTGCGCTCGTCGGGGCAGGGGGCGGCGGGCCATCGGGGCGGGCCGTCGGGCGACCTCTACGTTGTGCTGCGCGTGCAGGAGCACGACCTGTTCAAGCGCGACGGCGACGACCTGCTGTGCGAGGTGCCCATCAGCTTCGTGCAGGCGGCGTTGGGCGGCGAGGTGGACGTGCCCACGTTGACGGGCAAGGCGCGCATCGTCATCCCGGCGGGGACGCAGCCCGGGCACTTGTTCCGGCTCAAGGGGCGCGGCGTGAAGAACCTGCAGGACGGGAGCGTGGGCGACCTTCACGTGCGCGTGACCGTCGAGGTCCCCACCCGTCTCAACGCCACGCAGAAGGCCAAGCTCGAGGAGTTCGGCAAGCTGTGCGACGAGAACGTCAACCCGCGCGCGAAGAGCTTCTTCGACCGCGCCAAGGAGTTCTTCGGGTAGGACGGCATCCGGCGACGCTTCCACGCCATGCACCGATTCATTGTTGCCCGGGGCGCGGAGGTTGGAGCGACGGTTCGATTGGGCGACGCGGACGCGCATCATGCGGCGGTGGTGCTGCGGTTGCGCGAGGGGGACCGGGTGCGGTTGATGGATGGACGCGGCCTGGTGGCGGACGCGCGCCTCGCGCGGTTGAGCCGGGCTGGCGTGGATGCGTTGGTGGAATCCGCCGTCGTGCAACCGGCGCCGCGGGTAGAGGTTGGGTTGGCCGTAGGGGTGACCAAGGGCAAGGCGTGGGACTGGACCTTGCAGAAGTGCACCGAGGCCGGCGTCACGAGAATCGTGCCGATCCTGGCTCGGCGGTCGGTGGTGCGACTGGAGGCGGGCGATGCGGCGCGACGGCGCGAGGAGTGGATGCGGACGGTGGAAGAGGCGTGCAAGCAATGTGGTGCGGCGTGGTGGCCCGAGGTGTCGTTGCCCGTGTCGTTGGAGGCGTGGTTGGCGGCGTTGGGTGGTCACGACGGCTCCGCCGAGGCCCGGTGGGTCGCGGCCCTGGCCGAGCCCCGTCGTTCGCTGTTGGAGGCAGCGCGAGGGGTGGGGCCGGGGGTACGGCGCGCGTGGGTTGCCGTGGGGCCGGAGGGCGACTGGGACCCCGAGGAGATGGAGGGGATGCGAGGCGCGGGCTTCGAGGGGGTGACGCTGGGCCCCAACGTGATGCGCTCGGAGACGGCGGCCGTGGCGGCGGTCGTGTTGATGCGGGCGGCGTTGGATGCAGCGTGAGCCAAGGCACCGGTGAAGCCCGACGGAGGGTGCGGGACCCCGCGTGGGGCACGCGGACTAACTTGGGCAAGGGCGGGGAGTCACGGCAGCCGTTGAATCGAGAACCGGAACACGGTGGTGGAGTGGAAGGGCTTGCCCGGGCGGAGCGTTGTGGACGGAAAGTCCGGGTGGTTGGGTGAGTCGGGGGCGTGCTGGGTTTCGAGGCAGAAGGCCGGGTGCTTGCGCCATGCGGGTGGGTCGCCCGGGCCGCCTCCGAAGTGGTTGGCCGTGTAAAGCTGTAGGCAGGGCTCGCTCGTCAGGCATTCCATCACGCG
>JBJSZF010000327.1:0-3646 GCA_046090125.1 Verrucomicrobiota bacterium | reverse complement strand
GGTTCCCCGAGGAGGCGGAGGCCGTGGGACGGAGCTTCACCTGCGGCGGCAGGAACGGGATGGAGCGGGGAACTGGAAGACGGTCACCCGGACCGAGACGTGGGATCCGCGGCGGACGGCGGTGATCGTGTGCGACATGTGGGACGATCACTGGTGCAAGTCGGCGTCGGCGCGCGTCGGGGAGTTGTTGCCCCCGATGAACCGTTTCCTGGCCCATGCGCGGTCGCGGGGCGCTCTGGTCATCCATGCGCCGAGCAGCGTGACGAAGTTCTACGACGGCACGCCGGCGCGCGAGCTGGCAAGGAAGGCCCCGCATTCGCCGACGCCCGTGCCCCTCGCCACGGCGGAGCGCTGGGGCACGCGCTGGTGCTGGACGGATGCCTCCCACGAGGGGGTGCTGCCCATCGACGACTCGGACATGGGCTGCTCCTGCGAGGGCAGCAACTGCACCATCCGCGAGGCGTGGACGCGGCAGCACGCGGGCATCGAGATCCTGCCGGGCGACGCCCTCACGGACGACGGCCAGGAGGCATGGAACCTCCTCCAGTCGCGCGGGATCGAGCATGTCGTCCTCTGCGGCGTGCACCTGAACATGTGCGTGCTGGGACGGCCCTTCGCGATCCGGCAAATGGTGCGGCTCGGGAAGGACGTCGCCCTCGCGCGCGACCTGACGGACACGATGTACAACCCCGAGCGTCCGCCGGGCGTTGATCATTTCACGGGCACGGACCTGGTGGTGGGACACGTGGAGCGGCACTGGTGCCCGAGATTTGAGAGCAGCGACTGGGTGGGCGGGCGCCCGTTCCGGTTCGCCGCCGACCGCCGGGGGCGGTAAGGCGCCACCACGGCGACCCGCGACGCGAGGCAAGGGGCTTCGGCTACGCCAGCCCTCGCCAGCGGCGCAGGCTCCATTCGGTGCACAGGAGGCCGAGGACGGCGGCCAGCCATGGCCAACGATCCCACAAGGGATGCCGTCGCAACTCGACGTTCGGCGGGGGAACCTCCGCCAAGGCGCGCGCGATGGCGGCGGGCGGGTTGGTTCGGACGTCGAACAGGATGCCGCCCGAGGCGCGGGCGATGGTGGACATCACGTCGGGCCGGGCACGGAGGTCGCTCATCTCGCGGTCCACGACCTCGCTCACCAAGAGTTGCTTGTCCTCGCCGAGGCGCTTGCCAGCCACGGTGGCGATGGCGGTGACGACATGGGTCCCGGCGGTTGGGAAGGCGAGTCGCGCCCGGTGGAGGCGCTGGGCGGGGTCGTAGGCGGCGCGGGCGACGACGTTGCTTCCGGCGGCGTTGACGAGGGCGAGGGCAACCTCGGCGGCGGCAACGGGCCTTCGTTGGGCGTCAAGGACGCGCACGGTGACGTCGAGGGGATCGCCAGGGCTGCCCTGGGCCTGGGAGAGTTCGACCTGGACGGGCGGGTTGGTCCGGGACGCCTTGCCGGCCGCAAGCCATCGGACGGCGTTGACCCAGAAGGCGCGGTAATGGCGGGAATCGCAGTTGTCCTCGGTGACCTCGGTGTTGGGGCGCAGGGGCTCGCCCCACAACGTCTCGAAGTCGCGTCCCCAGGAGCGCGTGGTGTCGGACGTGAACGCCATGGTGCGGCCGCGGCCGGCCTGCTGGACGGCCAGGAGGATGGCGTCGTCGCCGAGGCCCTGCGCGAGGACGGTCGCGGCGGGCTTGGCACGCTCGACCCGGTTGAACCCGTACAAGGTGGGGAACCGGGCGGTCCAGATGCGTCGGGTTTCCTGGGGGGATGCGCCGAACGCAATGAGGGGATGCGACCATGCGTTGGGCAGGACCTGGAGCTGGATGGAGCGCGCCTCGTTGTCATAGGCTCCCTCCATGGCGAGCGGGATGATGCGGTCGAGGACGGTCTGGTGATAGCCGCCGCGCCCGAAGGCGGAGTTGCCGCCGATCATGACGAAGCCGCCGCCGTGTTGCTCGACGAGCGCGGCGACGTGGGACAACTGCTCCTCGCTGAACGACTCGCGCTTGATGTCGCTGTGGATGACGACGTCGTACTCAAGCAACCCTTCAAGCGTCTTGGGAAAGCCCTCCGTGGGATGCTCGACGGGCCACGCCCTCTCGCCGGTCTCGGGGTCGGCATCGACCGTGTTGAGCACCTGCCCGTTGTTGCCGAACTGCCGGTAGAGGACCTTCACGACAATGCGCTTGTCGGACTGGAGGGCTTCCTTGAGGTACTTCCACTCGGGCTGCGGACTGCTGTTTTGCTGCGGCGTGCCCTCCATGTAGAGGACGCGGAGCTTGGGATCGACGACGTCGAGGCCGAAGCGGCGCCGGTTGTTGGACGCGAGCCATTCGCCCTCGAGCGGCGCCACGCCGACGTCAAACACCTGAAACCCGGAGCCGCGCGGGGTGAAGTCGATGTCCAGCGACTGCGGCTGGCCGGTGAGCCGCGCGGCCCGCGTGGCGATGACGTCCCCACCCCGCCGCACCTGGAGCTGGACGTCGCGGTTGCCGAAGCCGGGGCTGCGGATGTCCAACCGGACCTTGGTGGGGGCGTCGGTCTCGGCGGTGCGCCGGACTTGGAGGGATTCGACGACGACATCGCGCAGCTCGTTGGTCGTGCCGGTCACGACGGCATGAACCGGGATGCCACGCCTTCGCAGGCGTCGCGCCGCGTCCTCGGGCGATTGCAGGGTGGTCTCGATGCCGTCCGAGAGGAGCAAGACGCCGGTCAAGGGCTCGTCGGAACGGTCGGACGCGACGGCATCGAGCGCGGCGGCGATGGCGGACGCCGGGCCGGCCGGGGCTGGGGCGGCACCGGATGGAGGCGGGTTGGTCCACGGGCGGACGGACTCGTCGAAGGACAGGGGGACGAGTTCCACGCCGTCGGCGAGCTGGGGCTTGAGGGCTGCGATCCATGCCTGGGAGGCGGCGAGGCGACCGCCGGGGACGTCGGCGGTGGCCATGCTTCGGGACGTGTCCACGAGCACGGCCATGCGGACGCGCCGGGGATGTGCGATGCGCTCGACGCGGTGCGGGTCGAGGAGGCACACGACGAAGAGGGCCAGGGCCATGAAGCGAAGGAGCACCAGGACCACACGGATCGCTCCGCCGCGTCCGGCCTTGGCTCCCTTGGCCCACAGGTGGCTGGCCACCACGACGAGCGCGGCCAGGGCGCACCCGGCCGCAAGGACGGGCCATGGGAAGGGTTGGGTGAACTCGGTCATGCCGGGCTACTGGGCGCGCGTGAGGCGCTTGAAGTACTCGGAGATGGGCGCCTCGTAACGTGCCGGGGCCTCCTCGGCGGAGGCGTCGGTCCGGGCAGCACGTCCTTCGAGGGCGCGTTGGAGGGTGGCGATGGCGGATTGGAGGCCCACGCCGGAATTCGCGCCGGCGACGTTGGCGTCGCCCAGCTTGCCTTCGCCCAGGGACTTGGCGGCGATCTTCATTTGCTCGGAGGCCTTGCGCACGGACTGGGCGGCGTTGTGCCCGGCGCGCTCGCCCTTTTCGCCGAGGCGCTCCAGGCGTTGGGCCATCTCCTGGGCCTGCTGGCTGAGTTGTTGCTGGAGGGGGGCCAGGGAGGCAGGGGCGGGGGCGGATGGACTCGATGGACCCGATGGACTCGATGGACTCGATGGACTCGATGGACTCGATGGACTCGGCGGGGTGGGTT
>JBJSZF010000326.1:0-11335 GCA_046090125.1 Verrucomicrobiota bacterium | reverse complement strand
GCATCCCCCGTCCCCGGTCATCCCGGAGGGGTGCCAGCACGGGCAACGGCGAATGCCCCGACGCGAACGCCTATCGGACGTCCATGCTGGCACCCCTCCGGGGTGCGAGGACGTCTGGGGGGGGGCAGGGTCCGGTGGTGTCGCTCCGCTCACCACCAGCTACACTCTGGCAACCCTCCGGGTTGCTTCACGACCCCACCCGCTCGCCGCTCGCCGGTCACCGCTCGCCGCTCGCTTCCCGCCCCCTGGAATGGCCGATTGACACCGAACGGCACGATGCGGAATGCCGCGCCAAGGTAAGCGCAGGACAGGTAGAGGTCGCTCTCAAGAGCGGCAGCCCTTGATGGGTGGGATCCTCGGCTCCTGGGACCCTTCGGTTTCAAAAGCCCTCGGGGTTCATCGCCTCGGGGGCTTTTGCTTTGACGGTGGTGAGGTCTTCAGGCCACAGCTTCAACCCGTAGCCCAAGGCCACCGACTTGTGGCGATAGATCGTCCTTTTCAGTTGCGACTTCATGACTCGGCACTGGCGGCGGGCGCTTCCTCGCCCCAAACGCGGGCAAGGGTGGCTTGGATCTTCTTCTCAAAACGCGTGATCAACTCCCGGTTCGCCCCCACCAACGCCTGTTCCGCCTCGATCTCCGCAACGATGGCCCGCTGTGTCGATAGGGGGGGGAGTGGGATCTGCAATTCACTAAGGATGCCTTGGGATAGGTTGCGAATGCTGGCTCCTTGCCCAACCTTTTTTATCGTCTCAGCAAAGTCCCGTGATTTGAAGAAAAGGGCGAAAAAGATTGGCGTCGCGCCTGGGTCTTGAATTCGTCCGCGAATCGTGAAGCCGGAAAATGTCGTCGATTCGTTTAGCTGAGGGATAATGAGCGATCGGCCAACAAGTTCGGGATTGCCGTTAGATCGGACAAAAAGAATATCCCCCGGTTTCAGCAAGTAATCTTCGCTAATCGGATCGTCCAAGTGGACGTCTTCTAGCTCGTTCAAAGGCGCATACAGATGGTTCTGAAAGTTGCTGACACCGATGATTTTCAAGGCATGCCCTGAAGAGCCCTTGGCAAAGTTCAGACCATTTTTGAATTCGCAGATTTGCCCCAATTCCACCATCGGCCAATCCGGCTGGATGGGGATGTGCGGCCGATAGTTATCGAGGACGGCGCGGGCGCCCTGGATGACCTTCTGGTAGCCCTCGATCTCCGCCACAATCTCCCGCTGCACCTCCAAGGGGGGGAGGGGGATTTGGAAGTTTTCAACAAGGCTGCGGGGCACGCGCTGCAAGCCACCAGTCCCGGTCATTTGGGCAATGGCTGCTTCGCGGAAGAGTGGATGCATGACGCAGAAATAGATCCACTCCGGCAGAACTTGGGGGCTTGGGCGAAGCACATAGAACTCGCTGGAGCCAAACCCAATTCCATTGACCAGGCCGCGAGCGATTCCAGCCTTCCCGTTCTCGAAACAAGGTGTGACCTTGGCTAGCAAGACGTCTCCGTCTTCAAAGTACGTGTAGCTTGACCCAACTTCGGAGAGAGCCTTCTCATCGGTAGGTTGAAATGTGATCCGGTGCTCATGGATATCAGCCATTGGCACGAAAGAGACGCGAGCTTCTGGACCTAGCGTCGTCACCTTGCCTTTGCTGGGATTCACGACGCAAACGTCCCCAATCCTAACCAATGGAAACCGGTGCTGGCGGTCTTCCCCCTCCCGATACCTCTCCCCGCTGAGATTCCAGTCCCCTTTTGCGGCGATCTTTTCCTTGGGGACGACCAACCCGGTGGTGAGGGGGATGGCATCGACCGGGGTGTTGGACCGGAGCGCCTGCAGGTAGGCGTGGAGTTCGGCCTGGACCTTGGGGAGGTCATTTTCGTCGATTGGTTGACGCTGGGCCCCAAGATCAAAGCCATCGTTCTCGACCTTGAAGAAGGCGATGGCTTGGGCGCGTGGGGCGAGGGATTTGTCGAGGACGAGGATGCTGGTTTTGACGCCGGAGTAGGGGTTGAAGCACCCGGCGGGGAGCGAGACGACGGCGACGAGGGAGGTATCCACGAGCACCTTACGCAATGCGACGTAGGCCTTCTGATTCTTAAAGATGATGCCCTCGGGGACGACGATGCCGGCGCGGCCGTTGGGGGTGAGGTGCTCGGCCATGTAATCCACGAAGAGGACCTCGCTGCGCTTGGCTTGGATGGAGAATCGCTTGTGGGGCTTGATGCCGCCCTTGGGCGTCATGAAGGGCGGGTTGGCGAGGATGACGTCGGCATGTTCGTTCCAGCGTTCCTCGGAGGTCAGGGTGTCGTACTCGAAGACCTGCGGGGCGGTGAACCCGTGGAGGTAGAGGTTCACCAAGGAGAGGCGGACCATGTCGGGCGAGATGTCATAGCCCTTGAGGTTCTTGGCGAGGCGGGCGCGTTCGTCCGGCGTGAGGGTGCCGTGGCCCCGTGCGTCGGTGTTCGCCCTCTGGATGTGCTTGTAGGCGGAGATGATGAACCCGGCGGTGCCGCAGGCCGGGTCGAGGACGGTCTCGTGCTTCCTGGGGTCGAGGAGGGCGACGATGAAGTCGATGATGTGGCGCGGGGTGCGGAACTGGCCGGCGTCGCCCTGGGAGCCGAGGACGCTGAGGAGGTATTCAAAGGCGTCGCCGAGGCGCTCGCTGTGGTCGTAGGCAAACTCGTCGATGACCTTGAGGAAGGCCTTGAGGGTCTCGGGGTCGCGATAGGGGAGGTAGGCGTTCTTGAAGATGTCGCGGAAGAGGGGCGGGAGGCCGGGGTTTTCGGTCATGCTGGCGATGCCATCGCCATAGAGGGCCAGTGTTTCGTGGCCGCCGAGGCCGGAACGCATGAGCTTGGCCCAGCCGAAGCGGGCGAACTTGCCCGCGAAGAACTTCCGCTTGCCGCCGAGTTCCTCCGCCTCGGCGTCCATGTCGTCCATGAACTTGTAGATGAGGGCGATGGTGATTTGCTCCACCTGGGACTTCGGGTCGGGGACCTTGCCCACGAGGATGTCGCGGGCGGTGTCGATGCGGCGCTTGGTATCGGTGTCGAGCATGGTGATTGGGCGGATCTGGCGGATCTTAGATGGGGTGGGTGCCTTTGCAGTCGGGGTATTGGGTGCAGCCCCAGAATTGCTGACCGGCGTTTTTGCCGGTCTTGGCGGTGCGGAGGGCCATTTGCGAGCCGCACTGGGGGCAAGCGGGAATCTTTTGATCTGAAGGATCGGGCTGATCCGACTGATCTTTCTGTTTCCGATAGATGAGGCGGGCGGTGGCGAGTTGTTCGCTGTAGCCACCGCCTTCGACGAAGGCTTTCTCGAGGGCGGTGATTTGCCGGTCCAGGAGGAAGTTGGCCTGGTGGATGAGGCAGATGAGGGCGTTGGCGCGGATGGCGGGGTCGGTGTGATCGAGCCACCGGGAATAGAGAGCGGCGCGCTGGTCATCCGTGAGATCCGTCATATCAGTCTGATCCGACCCATCTGGCTGATCTTTCCGGAAGTTGCGGGGAACGGCCCGCACAGCTAACGCCTCGGGGTCGTCTGCTCCCCATGCGGCAAGCCGCCGGTGGCGGAGGAAGTCCTCGTAGTCGAGGAGCAGTTCCTCAAGACTCGCACGGGCAACATTGAGGAGTCGCAGCTCGGTTTGCGAAGAGGTGGCAGAGGCGCGACTGCCCTCGGCGATGTTCTGGCGACCCGAGCGAGCGGCCTGCACCATCTGATCCACGGTGCGGGACCTTTGATCGAGAAACGTTTCGCAGAACCAGACTGTCGCATCGTAGATCAGCGTGGCGGTCTGGAAACTGGCGGTGTCCCGGTAGCCGCCGCTGGGTCGGAGTCTCTTCATGCGGCAAATTGGTTCAGGCTCACATAGTCCTTGATGTAGTCCGGTATGAGCGTGCGGTATTTCGCGGGCACGGCCTTGAAGTCCTTGGTGGAGAACACCGGATTCGTCGCAAGGGCGGTGAGTTCGCCGGACTCGATGATGTGGCGGATGGCGTCGCTGGAGGCGTAGGCCTTGAAGTAGGTCTTGATGGCGGGGAGGGCCTCGGCCTCGGCGGGCTTTTGGTCCGACACGAACTTGGCGAACTCCTCCTCCAGCAAGTCATCCTTGGACTTGAAGCGCGGGATGAGGCCGAAGATTTTCTCGAGGATTTCCCGCAACGTCAGGCGGCGGTCCACGCCTGCGGCCTTGCGGAGCTTGTCGAGGGAGTAGTACTGGGACGACTTGTCGAAGACCTCCTTGTTCACGTAGTCGATGACACGGTCCCATTGGCCGGCCTCGACGGCGGCGGCGATGAAGTCGTTCTCGCGCACGGTCTTCTCGAAGCGGGCATAGAACTCGCGGTCGATGCGCATGCCCTCGAATCCGACGACCGTGTCCGTCATGCGTGCGACGACGTCCGCGCCCCGGTGCTCAAAGGCGGCCCCCTTTCCGGCGGGGTCCTCCCCCGGGGCGTCGGGGCGGTCGGGCTGGGGTTTGGGAAGCCGGATGACCTCGTCGTAGTTGAAGCGTTCCTCGAAGTATTCGCAGTTGGCAAAGAAGTCGAAGAGCTTGAAGGCCGTCTTGGCGGGATTGGGGATGGCGTCGCGGATCGATTCGTCGAGGAGTTGCTCGCGGAAGTCATGCCTGCGGGTGCCGCGGCCCTTGATTTGGATGAAGTCGGTGGGGGAGAAGATGGGGCGGAAGAGGCCGAGGTTGAGGAGGTCCGGGCAATCGTAGCCCGTGGTCATCATGCCGACAGTGACGCAGACGCGGGCCTTGCTGGTCTTGTAAGCCGGGAGGTAGTTACCCGAGCCCAGGAGCTTGTTGTTGGCAAACTGGACGGTGTGCTGCTGCGCGCCATCCACCTGCGACGTGACCTGCACGGCGAAGTCCGACTGGTACTTGCCGGGGAACAGGGCGTGGGCCAGCTCGTTGAGGATTTGGGTGAGCTTGGCGGCGTGGTTTTGGCTGACGGCGAACACGATGGACTTGCCGACCTCGCCGCTGATGGGGTCCCGCAGGGCGTTTTCGAGGAACACCTTGCAGAACAGTTGGTTGGTGGCGGGCGAGAAGAACCGCTTCTCGAAGTCGCGTTGCTCGAAGGACTCCTCGTGGGCGGCGCCGTTGTCGTCGGTCAACGACGCCACGAATCCGGATTCAGACAAGAGCCGCGTGGTTACGTCGCTGCGGGCATCCACGATGGTGGGATGGATGAGGAAGCCGTCCTTGACCCCGTCGAGGAGGGAATAGCGAAAGGTGGGAACGCCATCCTCGCAGCCGAAGGTGCGGTAGGTGTCGAGGAGGATGCGCCGCTCGAACTCGCGCGGGTCCCGGGTGGTGGGCTGGTCCTTGCTGAAGTTCCGGAGGTAATCGCGCGGCGTGGCCGTCAGGCCGAGCTTGTAGCCAATGAAATAGTCAAAGACAGCGCGGGCGTTGCCGCCGATGGACCGATGCGCCTCGTCGGAGATCACGAGGTCGAAGTCGGTGGGCGAGAAGAGGTGCTGGTACTTGTTGTTGAAGAGGAGCGACTGGACGGTGGTGACCACGATTTCGGCATGGCGCCAGTCGTCGCGGTTCTCCTTGTAGATGACGCTCTTGTAGTCGTTGCCGAGGACCTTTCGGAAGGCCTTGAGGGCCTGCTCCTCGAGCTCGAGTCGGTCCACGAGGAACAGGATGCGTCGCGCGTTTCCAGTGCGCAGGAACAGCTTGATGATGGCCGCCGCCGTCAGGGTCTTGCCCGTGCCGGTCGCCATCTCGAGGAGGAAACGGTCGCACCCGCGCCGGACGGCCTCCTGGATCGCGAGGACGGCGCGCCTTTGGTAGAGGCGCAGGAAGCGCAGGCCGTTGACTTCCATGAAGCGTTGGCGTTCGGCCTCGTTCCTCCATGCGGCCTCGGAGGCATAGCCCGGCCGTTGCGTGAGGACGACGTAGTCCTCCCCCACGATCTCCTCGACGAGGCGCTGGGGGTCGGGCGCGCTCTTGTGATAGCCCGCCACGGATGCGGGCGTCGGGAACGACGTGATGAGGTAGGGGTTGCCGCGCTGGAGGTCCCAGAAGTAATGGAGGTTGCCGTTGGAGAGGATGACGAACCGGCAGTTTTGGGACGTGGCATATCGGCGGGCCTGTTCCTTGCCGACCAGCGGGTTCTTGTCCTCAGACTTGGCTTCGAGCACGAGGAGGGGGAAGCCCTTCTCGTTGAGGAGCAGGAAGTCGATGTAGCCCTTGCTGGCCTTCTCGAAGTTCTCGCCCATGGCGTCGAGGTCTTGCGCCTTGAGGCCGACCTTGGGCTCGAGCTGGATGTTGGCGGGGCCGTTGGCATCCGCGAAGAAGCGCCATCCGGCCGACTCCAGCAGGCGGTTAATCTTAATGCGTGCGGAGGCTTCCTTCATGGGGCGTGCCCTGCGATTCAACGGCTCCGACGGCACGGTTTGCCCATGGCCGGAGGGAATGATCTCCTTGCCACCGAGGGTTCAGGCGATGGGGAAGGGCTGCCGCTCATGATCGCTTGGGGATCATGCAACCATTGGATGAGGGATAGAACAAGCGGGGCCTTCGCAGGGGCGGTGCCAGCCATGAATCCCAGGGTGCTTGTCGGTGATGAATGAGAGGCTTTGAGGGTGCCTCTCGCGCGGCCGCAGGGATCACGGAGGGGTGCCAGCATGGACGGGCACGGTGCGTTGGGCGGCGGTGGGGATGGGGGGATGCGGCCGTGGACGGCCGCGCTCCCGGCGTTGGGTGGGATGGGCACCCGGGGCGACGCGTCGCTTGGCCCGGTGCGTCCGCGTTTCGGGCCGTTGAGCCTGTCTTGGGGGGGGCTCCGCGTCTTGGCGTCTTGCCGTGGAAAATCAATCGGGAGGGCAGCACGCAAAGGTCCCGAGGCGCGAAGTTCGGGGGATCGGGTCCTTGCGCGGGGGACGAGGAGGGTTCCGGGCTGAACAGGTAGGCGAGTGGCAGGGTGCAGAGGCGTTCCAACGACCGCACGGAGCCCTCCCGTCGCCGCACGAAGCCTTCCGGCCATCGCACGAGGCGTTCCGGCCATCGCACGGAGCGATAATTCGGGTGCACGAAGGGCCGCAACGACCGCACGAAGCGTCGCAACGACCGCACGAAGGGCCGCAACGACTGCACGAAGGGCCGCAACGACCGCACGAAGGGCCGCAGCGACTGCACGAAGGGCCGCAACGACGGCACGAGGCGTCACAAGGACCGCACGAGGGGCCGCAGCGACTTCATGAAGGCATGCAACGCCCGCACCGCCCCCCATCAAAAGGTCGTGGAACCGGTTTCCTAGTGGCTGGGCCAGGGGCTTTGCACAGCGCCGGGACGGCGCTGCCACCTTCTTGGCGGAGACGTCCCTCAAAAACTCCCGCTCTGCCTGCGTGGCTTCGGCTAGAGATGCGGCACCCGTCCGACGTGCTCGGCAAGGTAGCGGGCGTTCAAGGCTTCGCCGCCGCCGTTGCTGCTCCGATAGACCTCCGGCTCCCAGCCCCGCCGGATCACACGGGCCGCCGCCTCGGCCACCAACGCCTGCAGCAACGCAGCGCCCACCGCCGTCGAGGTCGCCCCCATCGCCAAGCCCGGCGCCACCTCCACCGACGCGTCCCCCTCCACCCCGCCGTTGTCCAGCACGACGTCCGCCACCTCGAACAACCGTCGGCCGGACTCATGCCGGGACGCGTGCGCGCGCGCATGATGCATCGACGTCACCGCGATCACCCGGGCCCCGCGCTCGCGTCCGACCAGCGCCAGCTCCACCGGGACGGCGTTCCGGCCCGAGTTCGAGATCACGATCAAGGTGTCGCCAGCGCCTACCCCGTACCGGTCCAAAAGCCCGGCCGCGCGGCCCGGCTCCCGCTCGAACCCCGACGACCGGCTGGCGGAACGGTGGAGCATCAGGTCCTCGTCGAGGATGGGCACGGCACGGACGAGTCCGCCGGCCCGGTAGAACAACTCCAGCGCCAACAGGTGGGAATGGCCGGTGCCCGCCGCGAACAGCCAGCGCCGCGTCGCCAACGTTTCCGCCACCCAACCCGCCGCGCGGTCCATGGCCTCCCCTTGGCCGGTCAGGGCCGCCGCAAGCTGGCGGGACACGACCTCGTGATACGTCCGGATGACCTCCATGCGGGCGAGCGTGCCTGCGTGGCCGCGCGGCGTGCAAGGTTGGGGGAAGGGCGCATGGGGGGCGGACGAGGACGTCCGCGCTCCCGGCGCATGGGGGGGCGGGCGGGGACGTCCGCGGTCCCGGTGTTGGGGGGACACGGCCCGGATTTATGGGTCGCGGCCCAGGGCGGGGTTCTGATAGGCCTGGCTGCATGGAAACGCTGGGCTTCCTGGGCGCGGGGAAAATGGCGACGGCGCTGGCGCGGGGCTTCGTGGCCTCGGGCCAGGCCACGGCGGCGGCGGTCGTCGCGAGCGATCCCGTCGCGGCGGCGCGCGAGGCCTTCGCGCGGGAGACGGGCGGGCGCGCGCTGGAGTCGAACGCGGAGGTGGCGGCCAGCGCGCGGCTGCTGTTCGTGGCGGTGAAGCCGGACCAGTTGGTGGACGTGCTGGGGTCGCTGGGCGGCGTGCTGGGGCCGGGGCACCTGGTGGTGTCCATCGCGGCGGGCGTGCCGTTGTCGAAGATCGAGGCGGCGGCGCACGGGGCGCGGTGCATCCGCGTGATGCCCAACACGCCGGCCTTGGTCGGGGCCAGCGCCTCGGCGTTCGCCGTGGGTTCGGGTGCGACCCGCGAGGACGCGGCCCGGGTTCAATCGTTGTTGTCGTCCGTGGGCGTGGCGCTGGAGGTGAAGGAGAAGCTGCTCGATGCCGTGACCGGGCTGAGCGGGTCCGGCCCGGCGTATGGGTTCATGATGATTGAGGCGCTGGCGGATGGCGGGGTGGCGGCGGGGCTGCCTCGGGACGTGGCGCAGCGTCTGGCGGCCCAGACGTTGCTGGGCGCGGCGCGGATGGTCCTGGAGACGGGACAGCATCCGGGGGCGCTGAAGGACGCGGTGTGCAGCCCGGGCGGCACGACGATCGAGGCCGTGCACGAGCTGGAGAAGGCGGGGCTGCGGGCGGCGTTGATCGGGGCCGTGCGGGCGGCGTCCGACAAGGCGCGCCGGATGGCCTGAGGGACGAAGGGACGCGCCATGGGAACGATGCCGCCACCGACGCCGCAGCAGGCGAGGATCCTTTGGTTCGCGTTGACGGCGCTGGCGTTGGGGGCGTTGGGCGGGGTGGTGGCCGGGGTGGTGTGGGGGCTGGGCCGGGTGTTGAACCTGCTGGCCCCCGTGCTGTGGCCCCTCGCGCTGGGAGGGGTGCTGGCCTACCTGCTGGACCCGTTGGTGGACCGGCTGGAGGCGTTGCGCGTGCCGCGTGCGCGCGCCATCGGGCTGGTGTTTGCCTCCGCGTGCGCGCTGGTGGCCGGGGTGTTCCTGAGCTTCGTGCCGCAGGTGATGGGCGAGGCGCGGCAGTTTGGGGAGAGGGTCCCGACCTATTCGCTGCGGTTGAAGGGGCAGTTGGACGCGTGGGCGACGAACCCGCCCGCCATGGTCCAGCGGGTGTTGGCCGCGCGGGACTTGTTCGTGCGCTCGACGAACGCGCCGGCGACGGCCACGACGACGACCAACGCGGCGGCGGGCCAGTCGCCGGAGGGCGAGGCAATGCACGCGACCGAGGCGGCGGCGCGGCGTCCGATCGGGGGCGGGATCAGCCCGGAGACGTTGCGTTCCTTCACGGTGTGGGTGGGCAACCTGCTGCCGGCGATCGGGGGCTGGATTGGGGACCAGGTGGGTCGGGTGACGGGCTGGGTGGGCGTGTTGGCGGGGTTGTGCCTGGTGCCCATCTACGCGTTCTACTTCCTGCTCGAGAAGCGGGGCATCGAGCGGCAATGGACGGAGTACCTCCCGGTGCGCGCGTCGTGGTTCAAGGACGAGCTCGTGTTCTGCCTGCGGGCGGTGAACGACTACCTGATCGTGTTCTTCCGGAGCCAGGTGCTGGTGGCCCTGTGCGACGGCCTCCTGTACACGACGGGCTTCCTGGTGATTGGCCTGCCGTACGCGTTCCTGCTGGGGATGCTGGCGACGTTGCTGACGATGATCCCGTTCATCGGCGCGGCGGTGAGTTGCTCGACGGCCCTGGCGGTGGCGTTCGCGGCGTCGGGCGGGTGGCACCTGCCGGTGGCGGTGCTGGCCGTGTACGGCGTGGTGCAGGTGCTGGAGGGCCTCGTCATCTCGCCCAAGATCATGGGCGACCGCGTGGGGTTGCATCCGTTGACGATCATCGTGTCGGTGATGGTGGGGACGCAGTTGCTGGGCGGGTTGCTGGGGGGCGTGCTGGCCATCCCGGTCACGGCGGCGTTGCGGGTCATCATGTTCCGGTACGTATGGCGGCGGCGACAGGCGGGCGAGGCGGCGACGGGGGACGGCGCGTCGGCGGGCCGTGACGGCAACGGCAGCGACGGGGGCGCGGCAGATGGGGCGGCCGCCGGTTCGCAAAGCCCGGAGGCGGGCGCCCGTTGATCGCGGCGCACGTGGCCTGGACTTCATGAACCTTTTGCCCGCAATGCCACGGCTTGAGGCGCGTCACTGGCGCGTCGAGGAGGTCGCCCAGTTGGTGGTGGGCGTCATCGTCGGCACGCTCGCGGCGGGCACGGCGGCGGAGTTGATGTTGCGCGGGACCGCTGCGGGCTCCGGTCCGGAGGCGACGTTCGTGCGGCTCCTGGTGGGACTGCTGGGGTTGCAGGTGTCGGGCCTTGCGCTCGCCCACCTTTTCCTGACGCGACACGGGCATGGCTGGGGATCGGGGTTTGGGATGCGCCCGGACCTGCGCGCGGTGGCCTGGGGCGTGGCGATGGCGCTGGCGGCCGTGTTGGTGGCGTACCCGTTGGAGGAAGGGATCGTCGCGGTGCTGAGGGCCATCGGTAAGGCCCCGGAACCGCAGGCCTCGGTGCGGTTCCTGCAGTCGGCGCCAAGATGGCAGCAGGCCTTGATTGGGTTCCTGGCGGTGGTGCCCGCCGCCGTGGTGGAGGAGGCGTTGTTTCGCGGCGTGTTGTACTCGGCGGGGCGCGACGCCGGGCACCGGGGGCTGGCGTGGGTGGGGTCGTCGCTGTTGTTTGGCTTGGCGCATGGGCACCTGCCCACGCTGGTGCCGCTGACGTTGTTCGGGGCGGCGTTGGCGTGGACTTATGAGCGGACCGGCAGCCTGCTGGCGTGCTGCGTCGCCCACGCGGGCTTCAACACGGTGGGATTGCTGGTCGCCATCACCAGCGGCGGCGCGGCGGGCGCGTGAGCCGGCATGGGAGGTCGGTGTGGAATCGGGATGGGTATAGGCCTTGTCCCCTGACCCGGCGCACGGCAAGGCGGAATGGGTTGCCGCCGCGTG
>JBJSZF010000325.1:0-2589 GCA_046090125.1 Verrucomicrobiota bacterium | reverse complement strand
TCCGGGTGTGGGCGGTGGGCGACGCGGGCACGGCGACGACCAACCAGCTCAACGTGCGCAAGGGCTTCGAGACGTGGCATGAGCGCCAGCCGGCGGACCTGTGGTTGATGCTGGGCGACAACGCCTATTCCACGGGCACGGACCGCCAGTACCAACGGGCCGTGTTCGACATGTACACGGACCTCCTGCGGCGGGTGCCGGTGTGGCCCACGCTGGGCAACCACGACGCCTACTCGGCGGATTCCTCGACGCAGTCGGGCGTCTATTACGACATCTTCACGCTGCCTTCCCGCGCCCAGTGCGGCGGCCTGATTTCCGGCACCGAGGCCTATTACTCCTTCGACTTCGCCAACGTCCACTTCGTGTGCCTCGACTCGCACGACACCGACCGTGCCAAGGGCGGCGCGATGGCGGAATGGCTGCGGGCGGACCTGGCGGGCCAGTCGCGCGACTGGACGGTGGCCTTCTTCCCTCCCCCGCCCTCAACGAAGGGGTCGCACGACTCGGACAAGCTTTCCGACTCGTCCGGGCGCATGGTGGAGATGCGCGAGAACATCCTGCCGATCCTGGAGGCGGGCGGGGTGGACCTGGTGCTCACGGGGCATTCGCATTCCTACGAGCGGTCGTTCCTGCTCAACGGGCACTACGGCTATTCCACCAACCTGGCCCCCTCGATGATCCTCGACCGGGGCAGCGGCCGCATCGACCACGAGGGCGCGTACAAGAAGGAGGCGGGCAACGTGCCGCACCAGGGGGCGGTGTACATCTGCGCGGGCTCCGCCGGCCAGGTGTCGGGCGGCAAGCTCAACCACCCGGCCAACTGGGTCTCGCTGAACAAGCTGGGCGCGTTGGTCCTCGACTTCGACGGCCTGCGCCTGGACGTGCGTTACCTGGGCGACCGCGGCCAGGTGCGCGACTACTTCACCCTCATCAAGAAGCCCTGACGCCCCGTGAGCACGCTCGCCGACATCGTCGCCTCCACGCCCGTCGATGACATCCACACGCACCTGTACGACCCGGCGTTCGGGTCGCTGCTGCTGTCGGGCATCGATGACCTGCTCGTGTACCACTACCTCGTCAGCGAGGCGTCCCGGCAGATGGACGTGTCGTTGGAACGGTTCTGGGCCGCGTCGAAGACGGAGCAGGCCGACTGGGTTTGGCGGGCGTTGTTCGTGGAGAACTCGCCGGTGTCGGAGGCGTGCCGCGGGGTGGTGACGGTGCTGCATGCGCTGGGGATCGAGCCCCGGGCGCACGACCTCCCGTCGTTGCGGCGATGGTTCGCCGCGCAATCGCCCGCCGCGTATCTCGAGCGCGTGCTGGCCCTCGCCGGGGTGCGGTCCGTGTGCATGACGAACTCGCCGTTCGACGACGAGGAACGGCCCGTGTGGGAGAAGGGGTTCGAGCGCGACCCGCGGTTCCGGGCGGCGCTGCGCATTGATCCGTTGCTCCTGGACTGGCCGCGCGCGCTGCCCCGGCTCCGGGCCTGGGGCTACGACGTGGGGCCGGATCGGTCGGCCCGGACGGCGTCCGAGGTGCGCCGGTTCCTGGGGGATTGGACGCGTCGGATCGACGCGCGGTACTGCATGGTGTCGTTGCCGCCGGACTTCGCGTGGCCTGCGGACACGGACGCGTCGTGGTTGATCCAGGAGGCGGTGCTGCCGCACGGGCGCGAGACGGGGCAGGCGTTCGCGTTGATGCTGGGGGTCAAGCGCGGGGTGAACCCGGCGTTGCGATTGGCGGGCGACGGCGTGGGGCGGAGCCGCCTGGACGCGCTGGAAAACCTGTGCGCGGGCAACCCGGGCAATCGCTTCCTGGCGACGTTGCTCAGCCGCGAGGCGCAGCACGAGGCGGTGGTGCTCGCGCGCAAGTTCCCGAACCTGCACCTGTTCGGGTGCTGGTGGTTCACGAACACGCCGCAGTTGATCGACGAGATCACGCGGATGCGCCTGGAGTTGCTGGGGACGAGCTTCACGCCGCAGCACAGCGACGCGCGGGTGCTGGACCAGCTCATCTACAAGTGGCGGCACACGCGGGAGCGCCTGGTGCCGGTGCTGTCGGCGCGGTACGAGGCGTTGGCGGCCAGCGGATGGGTGGTGACGGAGGCGGAGATGCGGCGGGACGTTGCGCAGTTATTCGGCGGCGGGTTCGAGGCGTTCGTGGGCGGGTGAGCGGGTTGAATGCAGCGGCGGGCACGCCCGGTGCGCCGGTCAAGGGGACCCGGCCTACAGGCCCGGCCCCGGGCCGGGGAGGGCTTCGGGTGCCTCGCCGTCTCGAGACCGTGCGCCGAGTGGGTGGCCGAGGGGCACCCGCCCAAAACGGCGAGGAGCCCTTATTCCACCAGGGGCCGGAGGAACACGGCGGGGGCGCCCGGGAACGCGGCGGGGGTCCACAGGACGCCCTCGGCGGGCACGGCGACGGGGTCGGACACGGTCCAGTCGAGGAGGTTGGTGGATGTGAGGAACCGGGCCTGGGTGGCCCTGGGGGCGCGCAGGAGGACGGCGCGTTGGCCCGGCGCGGGCTCGTGCCAGCGCCATTCGATGGGGCCGACGGTGCGGACGACGGTGGGGGCCGACTGGACCGTTTGCCATG
>JBJSZF010000324.1:0-1537 GCA_046090125.1 Verrucomicrobiota bacterium | reverse complement strand
CGGAGCGGCGTCGGCACGAGGAAGCCGAGCGCGAGATCGTCGAGTTGCGGCGCGCGCACGAGGCGTCCATGGCGCGGTATGGCGGGTGCCTCCGTCCCGACACCGCCCCGGACCCCGTGATGCCAGGGCATCCGATCCCGGAGGCGTTCGACGACGCCGTGGCGCACTACCTGCACGCGCAGGAGGAGGCGGCGAAGATTGGGGATGCACTGGCGCGCCTGCGATTTGCGGTGGAGTCGCGGCTGGGTTCCGACCACGTGGGGTCGGACGACGCCGAGACGGTGCGCAACCTGCGCGAGGAGCTGGAGGCGTTGCCCGAGCGCGAGGACGCGTTGAGGCGCGACTGGGAGGGGCAGGTGACGGAGGTGCGGTCGAAGTTCGACGAGGTGCTGCGGGACCTGGCGGACATCCAGGGCGCGGCGGTGCGGCTGAACCGCGCGCTGGCGGGCGTCCAAGTGTCCAACCTGGCCTCTTTGCGCCTCGACGTCGTGGAGCAACCGGACATCGTCGGCTCCCTGCGCAAGCTGGCGGAGTCGGACCAGCCGGGCCTGTTCGACGCGCAGTCGGGGATCAACGCGGCGTTGGCATCGTTCAAGCAACGGTTCGAGGCGACGCCCCTGTTGCGGCACGCGGACCTGTTCACGCTGCGGTTCACGGTCACGGGCGACGACGGGCGGCCGCATCATTACAACGACTTCCGGCAGGTGGAGTCCCACGGCACAACCATCACGATCAAGGTGTTGTTCAACCTCATCGTGCTGCGCTCGCTGCTGCGCGAGGACGCGACCCACTCGCTGTTGTGCGAGGTGCCGTTCTTCCTCGACGAAATCCACTCGCTCGACGCGACCAACCGCCACGCGATCCTGGCGACGGCGCGGCGCCTCGGGTTCATCGCGTTGACCGCCGCGCCGGAGTCCGTGAGCGAGGTGTCGTCGCTGTACTTCCTCCAGCCGCACCAGGGCCGGATCGTCCTCCGGCAGCCGCATCGGATTGCGGTGAAGAAGTGAGGGGAGCGGGGCGGGAAGCGGGGAGCGGGAAGCGGGAGGCGGGCGTGGGAAGCCACGGCACCGGGCGATGGCCACGTGGCTGAGATCTGGTCGGCATCGTTTCGTCGTCCGCACCTTCGGGGTGCTCGGTCGGGGCGGTTGTTTCAGCCCCTCGCCCCCGGTCCTCGGTCCTCGCTTCCCGCTTCCCGCCTCGCGGCAACTCTGTTGTTACCGGCGGGCCATCGGGCGGTCATGATGTGGCGAAGCGTCATGCATTCCACCTCCCTCCTTCTCCGGGCCGCGTTGGCGGCCGCGTTCGCCACGGGCGTTGTTCTCGCGCAGGCACCGGATGGTCCGCCGCCGGGCGGATTTGACGGGCCGCCGCCGTTTGGTCCTGGCGGTCCGGGAGGTCCGGGTGGCCCCGGCGGGCCTGGCGGACGATTTGGCGGTCCTCCCGGCGGGGTGCAGCCGGACCGCAAGCTGCTCAAGCAGTTCGACAAGGATGGGAACAAGAAGCTGGACGCGCTGGAGCGGGACGCCGCGCGCGAGTT
>JBJSZF010000323.1:0-1738 GCA_046090125.1 Verrucomicrobiota bacterium | reverse complement strand
CAAGCCTTCGCACGGGGCGTGTCCTCCAGTTGGCAGGCGTAGCAGGCCAGGTTGTAGGGGATGATGGTGCAGTTGGGAAAGCGGTCGAGGGCGGGAAGCAGCTCGTGGAGGGCCAGGTGCAGCCCGCCGCCGGCCATGCGGCGGGCGGCGTACGCCCGATGAACCCAGCCCGCGTCGAGATCCGGATGGTGCCGGACGAACAACTCACCCAGGTGATGCGCCGCGGTCCAGTCGCCGATGGAGGCCGCGACGGCACGCCGGACATCGAGGGTGGCGAGGTGGAACCGGGCGGCCTCGCTGACGGATTCGGCCTCGCGCCTCGCCTCGGTGGGCAGGCCGAGTTCCAGCCACCCCTGCGCCGCGCGGAGCCGATGCAGGTCCTCGGGAGCGAGTTCGTCGGGCGCTGGAGCCATGGCTGACGCCTACTTGGCGGCGAGGGCCTCCTCGATCGCCTGGACGACCTCGGCGGAGGTGGGCTGGGTGCCGGAGTCCCAGCGCTTGAGGATCTTTCCATCCTTGCCCACGAGGAACTTTCCGAAGTTCCACTTCACGTCGCCGGGAAAGGGGGAATCCTTGCCGGTGAGGGCGGCGTAGAGCGGGTGTTGGCCGGCTCCCTTGACGACGATCTTCTCCATGAGGGGAAAGGTCACGGAGTAGTTGGAGGAGCAGAACTCCTTGATCTCGGCGGGCGTGCCGGGTTCCTGGCGACCGAAGTCATTGCAGGGGAAGCCGAGGACGGAGAAACCCTTCGCCTTGTACTTCTGGTGGACGGCCTCGAGCCCCTTGTACTGGGGGGTGTAGCCGCATTGGGACGCGACGTTGACGAGCAGGAGCACCTTGCCTTGGTAGGCCTTGAGGGAGGTGTCCTTGCCGTCGATGTCCTTGATCGGGATGTCCTGAAGGGGGGCGGCGTGCATGGCAATGGCGGTGACGATGGAGGTGAGGAGCGCGAGGAACGGTTTCATGACCGGCGACGGTGCTGCGGGTTTTGCGGGTGTCAAACGCAGGGAGAACGGGAGGGAGGCAGGCGCGGCCTACTTGGCGGGCGCATTCTTGAGGACGACGCGCATGCCCTCCTTTTCGAGGTCGGGGACGAGCTTCCTGGACTTGGAGGAGAGGCGGTTGCCCTGGAGGTAGAGGCGGAGGAACGGCGCCCAGTTCTTGGGGCCCTTGGCGTCCGCCATGGCGGCCGCATGGAGAGCGGACAGGTCGTCGATCTTGTTGTCCTCGGCCATCACGAGGCTGGGGGCGCGGAGGGAGGCGATGGGGGAGATGTCGCGAATCTGGTTGCGGGCGACCGAGACGGTGGTGAGGCCGCGGAGGTTGCCCAGGCCGGCGATGGACTTCAGTTGGTTGCCATCGGCATAGAAGGTGACGACGCGGGGAAGGTTGGTAAGGGCGGCGATGGACTTGAGCTTGTTCCGGGAGAGGTAGATGGACGCGAGGTTGGTGCAGGAGGCGAGGGGGGCGGGGTCGGAGACCTGGTTGGACTCGAGCTGGATGTACTGGAGGGAGGGCAGCGTGGCCAACGGGGCGATGGAGGCGATGCGGTTGGAGGCCAGGTGGACGAACTGAAGCTGGCGAAGCCCTTGGATGGGGGCGAGGTCGCCGATGGCGTTGCCCGCGAGCTCAAGGGACGCCAGGGCCTTGCAATGCTCAAGGCCGGCGAGGTTGGTGATGCCCCGGAAGTTTCCCTGGACGACGGCGACGTTGGCCACGTCGGCGGCGGTGAGGGGCT
>JBJSZF010000322.1:0-2061 GCA_046090125.1 Verrucomicrobiota bacterium | reverse complement strand
TCCAGCCGGTGCATCCCGAAGTGGTCGGTGTTCCCAAGAACGTCGTGGCTGGCTCCATGCCGGGACCGTTGCCATCCCCGGCCGCCTCTCCATTTGCCCTCCTTGCGGGACCGGTCCGTTCCACGCATCCCGATCCCATGTCACCGACAACTTCGGGATGTACTGGGTCCGGCGCGGCGTCGTTGCCAACGCTCGCCTTCGCGGCCTTCCCCATGAAACCCTGAGTTCCATGCGCCGACCGCACGTCATCGCCCTCGCCTGGGCCGTCCTGGCCCTGCCAGGGATCGCCCCTGCCGCGTCCACGCCGGATTGGCTGGTGGATCCCAGCCCGTTCAAGGCCCGCGTCGAAACCCGGGCCAACGGGCGCGAGATCACCCTTGAGAACGGCCTGGTCCGCCGCGTCGTGCGCCTGGGGGACAACGCCGCCACCGTCGAGTTCTCCTCCGTTCCCACCGGCGAGACCTGGCTGCGGGCGGTCAAGCCCGAGGCCTGGGTGGAAATCAACGGCCAGCGCATGGAGGTGGGCGGGCTCAAGGGCCAGCCCAACAAGGCCTTCCTGCGGCCCGGATGGCTCGCGGGGATGACGTCGGCCCCGACGTCTTTCCAGTACGTGGGCCATGCCATCGGCAGCCCCGTGGAACGGATGCCGTGGAAACGCGTGCGGCATCATGCCCCGGGCGTGGCGTGGCCGCCCACGGGGGCCGCGTTGCGCCTCGACTTCGCGGGCCCGCCCGGGGACGCCGAGGGCGTGCGCGTGTCCGTTCACTACGAGCTGTACGATGGCCTGCCGTGCTACGGGAAGTGGATCACCGTGTCGAACGCCGGCCCGCGTTCCATCCGCCTAGGCCGCCTTGCCAGCGACGTGCTGGCGGCGGTCGAGCGTGCGTCCGAGGTGGACGAGCTGAGCATCGAGGGCCGCACGCCTCCCAACCTCCACGTCGAGACGGACATGTCGTTTGGCGGCATGATGGCGACGGGCGCGAATCGCCGGAGCTACCGGTGGCTGGAGGACCCGGAGTTCCTGACGCAGGTGAACTACGAGCGCCGCACCCCGTGCCTGCTCGAGGTGGGGCCGGACCTGGGCCCGGGGCAGGACATTCCTCCGGGCGGTTCCTTCGAGTCGTTCCGCGGCTGGGTCATTGCCCAGGACTCGACCGACCGCGAGCGGCAGGGGCTCGCCGTGCGTCGCTTCTATCGCACGCTCGCTCCCTGGACGACCGAGAACCCGCTGATGCTCCACCTGGTGTCCTCGGATCCCAAGGCCGTCACCAACGCGATTGAACAATGCGCCGCCGTGGGGTTCGAGATGCTCATCCTGAGCTTTGGGAGCGGGTTCAACATGGAGGACGAGCGCCCACAGGTCCTCGAACGTGCCCAGGCATGGGCCTCCCATGCGCGCAGCCGCGGCATTGAGATCGGGTCCTACTCGCTCCTCGCCTCCCGGTCGGTTGGGCGTGCCGACGACGTCGTCATGCCGCCCGGTCTCAAGCCGGTGTTTGGCAACTCGCCGTGCCTGTGCAGCCGGTGGGGCACGAACTACTTCCGGCGTCTCTACGACTTCCACAAGACCAGCGGGTTCACCCTCCTGGAGCACGACGGCTCGTATCCGGGCGACCCCTGCGCCGCCACCAACCACCCCGCACACCGCGGGCTCGACGACTCCCGTTGGAACCAGTGGCGCCTCATCTCCGACTTCTACCGCTGGTGCCGTTCGGAGGGCATCTACCTGAACGTCCCCGACCATTACTTCCTCTCGGGTTCCACCAAGACCGGCATGGGGTATCGCGAGGACAACTGGTCCCTCCCTCGGGAGCAACAGGTGCTTCACACGCGCCAGAACATCTGGGACGGCACCTGGCAAAAGATGCCTTCCATGGGCTGGATGTTCGTGCCGCTGACGCAGTACCACGGGGGCGGCGCGGCCGCGACGATCGAGCCCCTGGACCAACACCTCGACCACTATGGCCGCATGCTCGACAGCAACCTCGCCCTCGGCGTCCAGGCCTGCTACCGCGGCCCCCGACTCTTCGACACCGACCGCACCCGCGACGCCGTCCGCGC
>JBJSZF010000321.1:0-1568 GCA_046090125.1 Verrucomicrobiota bacterium | reverse complement strand
CGCGCCATTCGGACCTCGTGCTCGACGTCGCCGTCCCGCGCGAGGCCTGCCCATTCAACCTCGCCCCCACCGCCAGCACCACCGCGTCGCTGGTCCTCGGCGACGCGCTCGCCATGGCCATCATGCGAGCCCGGGGATTCCGCGAACGCGACTTCGCACGCCGTCATCCCTCGGGGGCCATTGGCCGCGCCCTCCTTCTGCGCGTCTCCGACGTCATGCGCCGCGACCAACGCAACCCCGTGGCCCCTTCTTCCCTGACCGTGAAGGAGGCCCTGCTCGTCATGACCCGCGCCAAATCCGGCTCCGTCGCGGTCACCAGCCCCTCTGGCCGACTCGTCGGCGTCTTCACGGATGGCGACCTTCGGCGCCGCATGGCGGCCGGCGACGACGTCCTGGGCATGACCTTGTCCCGCGTGATGACCCGCAAGCCCGTCTGCATCCGCGAGGACGCCCTGGCTGTCGAGGCCGTGCGCCTCTTCCACGAGCGCAACATCGACGACCTCATCGTCGTCAACGCCCGCCGCCATCCCGTGGGGATCGTGGACAGCCAAGACCTGCCACGGCTCAAGCTCCTCTGACCGTGCCCGGCTTCCCCTTCATCGCCTACCTCGCCGCCTTCGCGGCCGCGCTCGTGGCGACCGTCACCAGCGTGCCGTGGTGGCGACGCTGGTGCACCCGCCACGGGTGGGTGGATGACCCAGGCCACCGCAAGATCCATGCGTCCCCAATGCCCCTTGCCGGCGGTTGGGCCGTGTTCACCGGCATCGCCGCCGCCATCGCGCTCGGGGCCGTTGCCATCGCCCTGGGCTGGGGCGGCCCGGAGGCCACCCGCCTCATGTCGCATGGCCTCGGGCGGCGCGCCCCGCAACTGGTCGCCCTGCTGGCCGGAGCCGCCGCCATGCTGGGCATCGGCGCGTGGGACGACCGCCACGAGCTGCGTCCCGCCACGAAGCTGGCCTTGCAGGTTCTTGTCGCCCTCGGCGTCGCCCTCGCTGGAGTCCGAATCACGCTCTTCGTCCCGTCCCTCGCCTTCAGCCTCGTCGCCACCGTCCTGTGGATCCTCGCCGTCACCAACGCGATGAACCTCAACGACAACATGAATGGCCTCTGCACGGGCTTGGCCGCCATTGCCGCCATGGCCTTCTCCCTCGTCGCGGCACGCCATGGCCAATACCTCGTGGGCACGTTCGGCTTCGCCATCAGCGGCGCCTTCCTCGGCTTCCTTCCCTTCAACTTCCCGCGCGCCTCCGCTTTCCTCGGCGACGCCGGCAGCCACATCGCCGGCTACCTCCTCGCCACGCTCGCCATCCTCCCGCACTTTTACTCCGAACGTCACGGTGCCCTCCGCCCCGCCGCCGTCCTCCTGCCGCTGCTCATCCTCGCGGTCCCCTTCCTCGACGTCGCCCAGGTCGTCGCGTGGCGCACCCTGCACCGACGCCCCTTCTGGATCGGAGACACCAACCACCTCTCCCATCGCCTCGCACGCACCCGCCTCGGCCGCGCCGGAGCCGTCCTCGTCCTCTGGTCCGTCGCCGCCCTCCTCGGCACCCTGGCCGTCCTCGCCTAAT
>JBJSZF010000320.1:0-1540 GCA_046090125.1 Verrucomicrobiota bacterium | reverse complement strand
CCTTCGGGATTGCCCTTTTAGCCCCGTCGCCGAAAACCTCGTGCCCATGGAATCCACCCAGAGAAGGCGCCCGCTGGCTTGGCGGCTGGCGCGGTTCGCGTTGCTGGCCCTGCTGCTGCTGGCCGCGCTGGTCCTTGGACGCTTCCTCTGGACCGCGCGCGACCGCTTCCCCGGCTACCGCGTCGAGGTCGCCATCGACGCCGCCTCCGCCCTCCGGGAACCACGCCCCCTCCGCGTCGGGTTCGGGACCGTGGACATCACGCCGGACGTTTCGGACCCGCGCCGACCCGTGTGGATCGCCGGCTTCTCCTCCGGCAAGTCCGCCCTCGCCGTCCACGACCCCCTCGTCGCCGCCGCCATCGCCATCGACAACGGCCACGCCCGCGTCGCCATCGTCGCCCTCGACGCCATCGGCTTCTTCCATGACGACGTCATCCGCGTGCGCGAGGCCGTCCCGCCGGACTGGAAGCTGGACTACGTCGTGGTGTGCTCGACCCACAACCATTCCACGCCGGACCTGATGGGCCTGTGGGGGCCGGACCCGTTCCATTCGGGCGTGGACCCGGCCTATCGCGACCGCGTCATCCGGTCCGCGCGCGACGCCATCGGCGCGGCGGTCACGAACCTCACCCCGGCGCGCATGGCGATGCACCATGTGCCCGTGGACCCCGAGGGCCTGGTCAAGGACACCCGCAAGCCCATCGTCTTCGACGCCGACCTGCGCTTCCTGCACTTCACGGACGCCACGACGGGCCGGACGCTCGGGACGCTCGTGGGCTGGGGCAATCACCCCGAGACCCCATGGTCCAAGAACCGCGACATCACGGCCGACTTCCCCGGTGTCCTTCGCAAGGCCCTGGCCGAGGGCATCCCCTCCACCAACGGGCTCTTCAAGGCCGGCCTGGGCGGCCAGCATGTGTTCGTCAACGGAGCCGTCGGAGGACTGATGACCACGCACCCGTCCACCGTGGTCACCGACCCCGTGTCGGGAGAGCGCATCCAGGAACCGTCCCATGCGAAGACCCGCGCGCTCGGCCATCAACTCGCCCTGCGCGTCCTCGAGCGCATCGCGTCCGAGCCCGCCCCGTCCGTCGCGTCCGTGCCCCTCACCGTCCATGCGCGCACGCTCGACCTGCCGCTCGACAACCCCATGTTCCTGCTCGGCACGTGGATGGGCGTCCTGGAGCGCGGCTATTCCCGCTGGCTCCACTTCCGCACCGAGGTCGCCCTCCTCACGCTCGGCGACGCCTCATTCGCGTGCGTGCCCGGCGAGATTTATCCAGAGATCGTCAATGGCGGGATCGTGCGTGCCCCCGGCGGCGACTTTGACGTCGAGCCCGTCGAGGTTCCTCCCCTGCGCCAGCTCATGCCCGGCAAGGTCCCCTTCCTCCTCGGCCTCGCCAAAGACGAGATCGGCTACATCATCCCGCGCTCCGAGTGGGACCAGCGCGCCCCGCACCTCTTCGGCGAGTCCGCCCCTTACGGCGAGATCAACTCCTGCGGCCCACGCACCGCCCCCCTCCTCCACGCCGCCCTGCGC
>JBJSZF010000319.1:0-12561 GCA_046090125.1 Verrucomicrobiota bacterium | reverse complement strand
CATCGCGCATGGAGCCACGGGCAAGGGCAATGACCAAGTCCGCTTCGAGCTGACCACGGCCGCTTTGGCTCCCGCCCTGGACATCATAGCCCCTTGGCGCGACGCGCGGTTCCGGTCCCAGTTCCCGGGGCGTGCCGAGATGATCGCCTATTGCGAGTCCAAGGGCATCCCGGTGCAGGCCTCGGCCAAGAAGCCGTTCTCGATGGACCGCAACCTCCTGCACATCTCGTATGAGGCGGGCATCCTCGAGGATCCGTGGTTCGACGCCAGCGCGCCCAAGAACCGCGACTACTTCACCACGCTGTCCGTGTTCCCCGAGGACGCGCCGGACAAGCCCGAGATCGTGACGCTCGACTTCGAGCGCGGCGACTGCGTGGCGGTGAACGGCAAGAAGCTCAACCCCCTTGGCGTCATGCAGGCGCTCAACAAGGTCGGCGGCAAGCATGGCGTCGGGCGCGTGGACATGGTGGAGAACCGCTTCGTGGGCATGAAGAGCCGCGGCGTGTACGAGACCCCCGGCGGGGCCATCCTCCAGTTCGCCCATCGACAGGTGGAGTCCCTCACCATGGACCGCGAGGTCATGCACCTGCGCGACTCGCTCATCCCGCGCTACGCCGAGCTGGTGTACTACGGATTCTGGTTCGCGCCCGAGCGCCTCGCGCTCCAGGCGTTGGTGGAGGAAAGCCAGAAGAACGTCTCCGGCACCGTCCGCGTGAAGCTCTACAAGGGCAACATCTCCGTCGCGGGCCGCAAGAGCGCCGTCAGCCTCTACAACCCCCACATCGCCACCATGGAGGCCGACCCCACCAAGGCCTACAACCAAGACGACGCCACGGGCTTCATCCGCCTCAATGGCCTTCGCCTGCGGGTCAACTCGCAGGTCAACGGCCCCGCCAACCTCGGCGGCCAATAGCCACGAAGCCGCCGCGCACGCCCCTCCCCACGCCATGAAAAACCCATGGGCCGCCGGCGCGGCGGCCTTCCTCCTCATGAAGCCCGTCGCCGCCGCCGACGCCCCACGGCATTCCGTCGGGCGGTTCGACTTCACCCAAACGGTTTCCGCCACGTACTCGTACCTGGAGTACCTGCCCAAGGACTACGACGCGGCGGGCGGCAAGAAGTGGCCCTTGATCCTGTTCCTCCATGGCGCGGGCGAGCGGGGGACGGACCCCGCCAAGGTGGCCGTGCACGGCCCGCCCAAGCTCGTGGCCAAGGGCCAGGATCTGCCCTGCGTGGTCATCTCGCCCCAGTGCCCCCCGAACCGTCGATGGAACGACGACGTCCTCCTCGGCCTGCTGGACCACATCGTCGCCACCCACGCCATCGACACCAACAGGGTGATCCTCACCGGGTTGAGCATGGGCGGCTATGGCACGTGGAGCCTCGGCGTACGCAACCCGGAGCGCTTCGCCGCCCTCGCCCCAATCTGCGGCGGCGGCCGGACCATCGACGTGTTGCTGGCCGACGACCGCGCTAAGGAACTCAAGGCCATGCCCGTGTGGGCCTTTCATGGGGATGCCGACAACGTCGTGCCGTTGTCCGAGTCGCAGGCGATGGCGAACGGCTTCCAGCGCCTGGGCAACAAGGACGCCCGGCTGACCGTCTATCCGGGCGTGGGCCACGACTCGTGGACGCGCACCTACGACAACCCCGAGTTCATGAAGTGGCTCATCGCCCAGACGCGCGAAGGGCGGTTCAAGAAGTAGCCACGGTGACCGCAGGTGCCGGGGCAACGGCCAGGATTGCCTGCCTCGGCCATGGACGCCCGTAGTCCTGCCGCAGATCGCACCGGCCCTTGAATCGGGACGCGTGGATCCGGGGCGCGTCCGACCGATTGACACGGGCTCGGGCTTTGTTGGACGCTTTCGCGGCGATTGGTTCCCCTCCGACGAGTGCGCCCACTGTTTCGCGTTTTCCACGACGCCGGGGACGGATGCCATGCAAGTAGCTGGGAACAAGATACTTGCCCCGATAGCTCAAATGGATAGAGCGGCGGTTTCCTAAACCGTTGATCCAGGTTCAATTCCTGGTCGGGGTACCACCTCAGCAGCAACGACTGACTCGGGACCAAGGTGTTGGAACCCCACCAACCCCGCCCGCGGCGAAACAGGAGCGAAACCGTTGGAAGGCCGAAAACGGCGCGCAGCCCGCGAGACGGCGGGCTTGGCGCGCGGTGCCGGTAACCCCAAACGCCGGACCCGGGTTCACTCGACGTTCAACTCGTCCCCAGGTTCGGCTGGCCCGGATCGGCGGCCGCCATACCACACGCGGTGCAACGTCAACCCGCAGGCCGGGGCGGTCATCCCGGCCAGGCGACGGTCGCACCCCGACAGCATTCGCGGGACGTCCTCGGGAGCGAACCGTCCCGATCCCACCTGGACCAGCGTTCCCACGATGCCGCGGCACATCTTGTAGAGAAATCCATCCGCCTCGATGACGAACGTCAGCAACGACCCCGTGCGCAGGACCTGGCATCGGGTGAGGTTGCGAACGGTGTTCTCGCGGTGGTAGCCGGGCGTCGCCGAGAAGGCCCGAAAGTCCCGTTGCCCCACGATTTCGGCCGCCGCACGACGCATGGCGGCCACGTCGAGGGGCTTGGGCACGTGCCAGGCCCGGGTGCGTAGCAAGGGGTTCTGCGCGGCATGGTTCCACACGAGGTACCGATACTGCTTTCGGGTGGCATCGAACCGCGCATGGAAGCCGGGCCGGACGCGCGCGGCGGCCATGACGCGGACGTCCTCGGGCAGCCACGCATTGACGGCGAGGACGAGCTTGCGGGCCGTCATGCGCCATTGGGCTGCGGGCACGTCAAAGTGCACGACCATGCCGAGCGCATGGACGCCGGTGTCCGTTCGGCTGGACGAACACACGCGCGGCGTCGGGGTGAAGATGCGGCCCAAGGCTTCCTCCACGCGCAACTGGACGGACACGCCCTCGGGCTGGAGCTGCCACCCCACGTAGGCGGTGCCGTCGTAGGCGACGGTCAAGCGGAGGCGCACATGGCCCGGCAGGGCGACGTCCTGGCGCTCGCGGGTTCGCTTCGCCATTAGGACGTTGCCTGGGCGTCGAGGAAGCCCTGGAGCAACACGGCGGCGGCGGCCGAGTCGATGCGTTCGCGCACCGCGCCCTTGCTGCCGCCCTCGCGCAACGCCTTGTGCGCCTGGACCGTCGTCAGGCGCTCGTCCCACGTCCGGATGGGGACCTGGATGACGTCGCGCAACGCGGCCACGAACGCCCGCGCCCGTTGGGCGGCCTCGCCGTAGGAACCGTCCATGTTGCGGGGCATTCCCACGATGACCAGCGACACCTCGCGGGCGCGGATCAACTCGGAGACGTGACGGGCGCAATCGGCGAAGGGTTCGGCGGCGACGTGGGGCAAGGGGCTTGCCAGGATGCCCAGTTCATCGCTGACGGCGACGCCCACTCGGACCGTGCCGGGATCGAGCGCGAGGATGCGCATGGGATGGCTTAGAGGAGGCTGGCGGAATCGGTGTCGATCAACAGCGTCGCGTGCGGGGCCGTGCGCAGGATCGAGGCCGGGCACGACGTGGCGACGGGGCCCTGGACCATGTTGCGGACGGGGACGGCCTTGCGCTTTTCCGGGGCGAGGCACAGGACGCGGCGGGCGGACAGCAGGGCCGGGATCGTCAGCGTGAGGGCATAGGGCGGCACGGCTTCGAGGCTGGGGAAGTGGCCCTCGCGCACCTGCTGCATCTTGCATTCATGATCCAGCTTCACGGGCTTGACCCAGTGCGGGTCGTCGAAGCGGGCCACGGGCGGGTCGTTGAAGGCAATGTGGCCGTTCTCGCCCACGCCCATGCAGCAAAGGTCGATGGGCTGGTCCTTGAGCAGGGCGGTGTAGCGCGCGCACTCGTCGAAGGGCAGCAGGGCGTCGCCGCCCAAGTAATGAAACGCCTTGGGATGGAGAAGGCCTTCCACGCGTTCCTTCATGTAACGACGGAAGCATGCCGGATGATCGGCCGGGACGCCCAGGTACTCGTCCATGTGGAACAGCGTGACCTTGGACCAGTCCACGCCGCCCAGATCGACGAGGTTGCGGAGGAAGCGGATCTGGGAGTTGCCGGTGGCGAGGATCGCGGCGGCGGAGCCGTTGCGCGCAATGGCGTCCGACAAGACGCCGCGGACGGTGAGGGTCATGTACAGGGCCACGTCCTCCTGGCTGCCGAAGACATGGACGGGCAACTGGTCCGCCTGGAAGGACCGGACCGGGCTGGGAAGCGAAGGTGCGCTCATGAATGGGGAAAGGGTTGGGAAATCAGGGCCGGGTGCAAGGCTAAGCCGGCACGACTCCCATGCGTCCACGGGAGTGTCGTTGGCGTCCAGGGTGGCCAGCGTCCCGGACCTTCCGTCAGCCCTGTTCGTGCCCGGCCGCAGGAGGGGTCGGTCCGCCGCCCTGGAGGCCTGTCCCGGCAAGGAACCTGCTCTCGATTCGCACGACGTTCCCAGCCCATGATCCGCGAAATGCGTTCCATCGTGCCATGCCTTGCGAAGGCCCTCGCCCGCGCCGTGCCCTTCCTGTGGGCAGCTCCGCTCGTGGCCACGGCCCAGGCCGGCGTGGTGATTCACGAGATCCATCACACGCCCGACGTGAAGCAGGAGGCCGTGGAGTTCGTGGAGCTTCACAACGAAGGCGTGGCGGCGGTGTCGTTGGCGGGCTGGGAATTGTCCGGGGCGGTGGAGTTTCAGTTCCCATCGGGTACGACGGTGGCGGGCGGAGGGTTCTTGGTGGTGGCGGCGAACCCGGCCGCGCTGAGGGCCAAGTTCGGCGTGACCAACGCGCTGGGGCCCTGGACCGGCCGCTTGTCGGGCGAGGGCGAGACGCTGGTGCTGCGCGATGCCGCCGCGGCGGAGGTGGACCGTGTGGACTACGGGATGGGGTTTCCGTGGCCCACCGTGGGCGACGCGCCGGGGAACTCGATCGAGCTGCTGCATCCGTCGCTCGACAACGAGCTGGGCGGCAACTGGCGGGCGTCCGTGGAGGCGGTCACGACCGTGCCCGAGGTCATCGTGACGGCGGCGGGCGCGACGTGGTCGATCTGGAAGGGGCGTTCCGAGCCCTCGACAACGACGGGTGCCTGGCGTCTGCCCGGGTTCAACGACTCCGCCTGGCTCTCCGGCCCCGCGCCCGTGGGGTATGACCCGGACGTCCTGGGGCCTGCCATCACCGGCGGGACGCGCCTCGACGACATGCGGGGGAGCTACACCACGTTCTACCTGCGTCGTTCGTTCGACGTGCCGGCCCCGGAGCGGTTCGGCGCGATGCAGGCCGAGTTCCTCTACGACGACGGGCTGAAGGTGTGGCTCAACGGCGAGTTGCTGCACCTGGACGGAATGGACGTGAACGAGGTGCCGTTCAACGGCGTGGCCACGGTCACGCGCGAGAACAACAACTTCATCCCGGTGCCCCTGACGTTGCGACCCGGGCTGTTGCGCGCCACGGGCAATGTCCTCGCCGTGCAGGTGGCCAACGCAAGCCTCGGCAACAGCTCGGATGCCTTCTTCGATGGACGCTTTGTCCTGCGCGGCGCGCAAACGGGCGTGGGCCCGACGCCCGGGCGCGCCAACCGCTCGCGCATGACCAACGCCCCGCCCGCCATCCGGCAGGTCGCCCATGCGCCGGATCAACCACGACAAGGCAACCCCGTCGTCGTGTTCGCCCGCGTCACGGACCCCGAGGGCGTCGCGTCCGTCACCCTGGAGTACCAGGTCGTGTCGCCCGGCCAATACATCCGGTTCGACTCCCCGGCCTACGCCACCAACTGGGTCTCCACCGCCCTGAACGACGCCGGCGTCGGGGCCGACGCCGTCGCCAACGACGGCAACTGGGCGGGCATCATCCCGGCTGCCGTGCAGCAACACCGCACGCTGGTCCGGTATCGCATCGTGGCCCGCGACCGGCTCGGGGCCGAGGTCCGCGTGCCCTACCCCGACGACGCCGGGCGCAACTTCGCGTACTTCGCCTACAACGGGGTCCCCGCATGGAACGGGGCCGTCCGCCCGGGTGCTGCGGGAACACCCGGGGCAACCTTCCAGGTCGGCACCAACGAGATGAACCGCCTCCCCGTCTATCACCTCGTGGCCCTGCGCCAGGACGTGGAGGCGGCGACGTGGACGGACCGCAGCCATGGCGACGAGTATTTTTGGACCGGCACGCTCGTCCATGACGGCGTGGTGTACGACCACATCCGGTTCCGCCCGCGCGGCGGCGTGTGGCGGTACGCGATGGGGAAGAACATGTGGAAGTTCGACTTCAACCGCGGCCGCGACCTTGTGGCGCGGGACAACTGGGGCCGGAAGATGCCCTCCGCGTGGACGAAGCTGAACCTGGGGGCCTCCATCCAGCAGGGCGACTACCTGCACCGGGGCGAGCACGGGATGTTCGAGAGCGTCGGGTTCCGGTTGTTCGGCCTCCTGGGCGTCCCCACCTCGGAAACGGCCTACGTCCAGTTCCGGGTGATCGACGACGAGGCGGAAGCGCCCGCCACGAACCAGTACGCCGGCGACTTCTGGGGCGTGTACCTCGCCGTGGAGCAACTCGACTCGCGCTACCTCGACGCCAAGGGCCTCCCCGACGGCAACCTGTACAAGATGGAGGGTGGCTTCGGGGACCCCAACAACCTCGGCCCGACCGGGCCCGTGGACTCGTCGGACCTGTCGTCGTTCCTCTCGGTGCAGGCGGCCACCCCCCGGCCGACCGAGGCCTGGTGGCGCACCAACCTGAGCCTCGCCCCCTACTTCGGATACCAGTGCGTCGTCCAGGCCATCCACCACTACGACATCGCCGACGGGAAGAACTACTTCTATTACCGCAACCCCGACGACGGCCGCTGGGCCGTGCTGCCATGGGACCTGGACCTCACGTGGTCGGACAACATGTACCGGGCCGGCCAGACCGGCGGCGACGAGCCCTTCAAGAACCGCGTCCTCGCCAACTTCTCCACCACCTCGCCCGCCCACCCGGGCATCTCACGGGAGTTCCGCAACCGCGTCCGCGAGTTCCGCACCCTCCTTTGGAACACGGACGAGACTCATCGACTGATCGACGAGCACGCGCGCCTCCTGCGCGGCACCAATGCCTTCAGCCTCATCGACGCCGACCGCGCCCAATGGGACTACAACCCCGTGATGGCGAACGGCTCCATCGTGAACCTCAGCAAGGCGGGCCAGGGCCGCTTCTACCAGTCGGGCGTCGGCACCAAGGACTTCGCGGGCATGGTCCTGAAGATGAAGCAATACGTCACGTACCGCGCCTCCGACCCAGCCTTCTCCCTGGACCAGATGGCCACGGAGCCCACCAAGCCCGCCACGCCCGCGCTCGCCTACGAGGGCGCGCCCTCCTATCCCGCCAACAAGCTCGCCTTCCGTGTCGGAGCCTACTCGGGCACGCGCCCCCAGGCCGCCGTCCGCTGGCGCGTCGGCGAGGTCACGCGCCCCTCCCACCCCGCCCACGACGCTTCGCGGCCTTGGCCCTACGAGATCAACGCCGTCGTCGAGTCCGGCCCCCTCCCCGCCGGGACCCTTCGCTGGTCGCCGCCGCCCGGGGCCCTGCGCGTCGGACGCCTGTATCGCGCCCGCGTCCAGTTCATCGACGACCTCGGCAGCGCCAGCACGTGGTCCGCGCCCGTCGAGTTCACGGCGGGCGAGCCCGACCTCGGCGGAGCCGCGTGGTCGGACCTCGCGGTGTCGGAGCTCATGTACGACCCGGCCCCGGAAGGCTTCGAGTTCCTGGAGTTGGCGAACCGCAACACAACGCAGTCGTTGGACGTGTCGGGCGCGCGGTTCGTCGCGGGCGTGGGGTTCGACTTCGCATCGGGGACGGTGTTGGGCCCGGGCGAGCACGTGCTGATCACGCGGACGACGAACACGGCGGCTTTCCGCACTTTTCATGGCCTGGGCTCCGAGGCGCGCATCCTGGGCTCGTACTCGGGTGGGTTGGCCAACGAGGGCGAGACTCTGGCCCTCCGCGCGGCGGCCGGATCGTCGCAGGAACTGCGCTTCACCTATGGCGCAGGCGGCGCATGGCCCGCCCACGTCAACGGCACCGGGCGATCGCTCGTCCCCGCCACAGGCGGCCCCGCCGACCCGTCGCTGCCCGTCCATTGGCGCGCCAGCACCTTGCCCAACGGGTCGCCCGGCCGTGCCGACCCCGAGTCCTTCCGCATCGTCTCGGTGGAGGCGACCGCCGAGGGGTTGCGCCTGCGGCACGACGGCCCCGACGCCGGCTTCCGCCTCCTGACTTCCATTAACCTGAAGGATTGGGCCGCCGTGCCCGCGACGTCCTCGGGGGGCGTGGTGGTGGTGCCGTGGGCCGGCAACGGTGAGCAACGCTTCGTCCGCGCCGCTTGGTGAAGGGCCGCAACGGTGCGGCCCGCCGAGCGCCCCACCCCATGCTTGTCTTGCGCGTCGCCAAGTGCTCGCCTCGTCAGCATGAGCACGGCGGCATGGTACTACGCGAAGGACGGCACGCGCCTTGGCCCCATCACGGATTCCGCGCTGAGGGACCTCGTGCAGCAGGGCACGATCGGGCCGGCGACCTTGGTCTGGCGGGCCGGCATGGCGGATTGGCAGCCGTGGGCGCAGGTCGCGGTGGCTTCCGTCGTGGGGTTCCCGGGAGCGAACGCGTGCATCGAGTGTGGCCGGGCGTTTGCGCCGGATGATTTGGTGGAGCTGATGGGCGCGCGCGTGTGTGCCGCCTGCAAGCCGGTGCGCATCCAGCGCATCCGGGAGGGCTTGGCGGTGGAGGGCGCGCAGACCGCCTACGTGGACGGCAAGGACATGGTGATCACAAGGAATGGCGTGCTACCCGGCCGCTGCGTTTGCTGCAACGCCCCGGCGACGACGCGGTTGCGGCGGCTGTTCCAGTGGTATCCGCCGTGGGTCAACCTGCTCATCATTTTCCCGGGGCTGTTGATCGCGGTGATCTTGATGCTCGTGCTCCGCAAGAAGATGCCCTTGGAGGTGCCCCTCTGCGACGAACACCGGCGGCGCCGGACGCGGCGGCTGATCGAGTGCGGCGTGTGGGGCGTGGGAAGCCTCGCCCTACTGGCCGTCAGCATTCCGGCGACCTCGGGCACGACGACGGTGGTGTTCGTGCTGGGCTCGATCATCTCGGCGTTGGGGTCGCTGGTGGCAGGCAGTTACGCGGCCGCCGTCCTCAGGCCCAGGCGGATCACCGACGATGCCGGGCGCTTCCGGGGTGCCGCGCCGGACTTCCTCGCGTCCCTGCCCACATGGCCGGGACAGCTCAAGGTTTGATCTGGCAAACGTCGGTTGCGCCTGGTGCAGGCCGCGTGCCCTCGCGCGGCGGCGGCGACGCCCCTTACCCCAGCTCCTCGGCCGGGTAGGTCCAGATCTCCGACAAGGTGGGGTGGTAATGTGGCACCCGCGCGAGCTGGGCGGCCGTCATGCGCGCCGCGAGGGCCACGACCACCTCGTGGATCAACTCGCACGCCTGGGGGCCCACGCAGGCGCCGCCGAGGAGTTCCCCGGAGCCCGCGTCCGCCACCAGCTTCACGAAGCCTTCCCGGCACCCCAGGATCATCGACTTGCCATGGTCGTTGAACGGGGACCGGGCCACCTTCACCTGCCTTCCCTGGCGCTGCGCCTCGCGCTCGCCCATGCCTGCCACGGCAACGCCCGGGTCCGTGAACACCCCCACCAGGCGGCAACGGTCGTCCATCTCCTCGCGCCCGTCCCCCGACAACAGGTTTCGCGCGGCGACCTCGGCCTGTTGGATGGCCACGTGCACCACCTCCAAGGGCCCGCAGCAATCGCCCGCCGCGTAGATGTGCGGGGCCGACGTCCGCTGCGTGGCGTCGCATTCCACATGGCCGGATGCCCGGAGCCGGACGCCCGCCCGTTCCAAGCCCAGGCCTGACGTTGCCGGGCGTCGCCCAATGCCATTGAACACCGCCTCGGCCTCGACCGCCTCCGCAATGCCGGCGCGCTCGAACCGGACGCGTCGGACCCCGGGGCTTCCTTCGGCTCCTAGGAGCCGTGTCCCCGTGAGGACGCGGATCCCCTCGCGTTCCAGCGCCCGGGCGAGCTCCTCCCCGAGGTCCGCATCCATGGCGCTCAGCAGGTGTGGCCCCCGTTGGATGACCGTCACGCGGCTGCCCAGGCGCGCGAAGTACTGTGCAAACTCCAGCGCCACCGGCCCTCCCCCCAGCACCACGAGCGACGCGGGCACCCGGTCCAACCGCAGCGCCGCGTCCGAGTCCAGGCAGCCCAACGCCGCCAGCTCCGGCATCGGCGGCGGGGCCATGACCGAGCCCGTCGCCAGCACGAACCGCCCGGCCGTCACCGGACCATGGCCCTCCACGTGCAACGTGTTGGGGTCCGCGAAGCGCGCTGCCCCGCGCAACAACTGGAACCGCCCGTCCTCCAGTTGACGCCGCCGGTACCCCGCGAAGTCCGCGATGAGCGCGTCCTTGCGCGCCAGCAACGCCTGCATGTCCACGCGCACGGGCCCTGCCTCGATCCCCCATGCCCGCGAGGCGTCGATGCCATGGCGCAGCTCGGCGGCGTGCAGCAGTGCCTTGGTGGGCATGCAGCCGCGCAGGATGCACAACCCGCCCAGCTCGCGCGCCCCCTCCACCACCGCCACCCGCATCCCGCCGCCCGCCAACGTCCGCGCCGCCGCATACCCGGCCGAACCCGCCCCAACCACCACCGCATCAAAGTCCATGGGCTCAGGCTAGCCCACGACACCACGAAAGGCTTCATCCAAGCATGGGGAGGGGCGCCGCGACGTGACCTCGCGTGCCGTTCCACGACGCGACCTCCGCCCCCGCCTCCCGCTCCCCGCTCCCCGCTCCCCGCTCCCCGCCTTCTGCGTGCCCTGCGGGAAGGCCGCCCGCGAAAGTGGCGATTGAAAGGGGTGGGGCTCGGCCGTAGCCTGCGATGCGCGAGGCGGTTTTCCCCGGTTTCACAAGACGAGCCATGAAGATTCCTGACTGGATCCCCTGGGCGCTGGGCCTTTTTCGACGTCCATCCCGAGCCGGATGCGCGGCGTTGGTTGCGGCGGCGGCGTTGGCGGGCTGCAAGCCAGAGGGCGGGGCAACAGGCGCGGCGACGGGCGACACGATCCCGGTGAGTGAGTTCGCGTCGTTGACGGGGAGCGAGGCCACGTTCGGGCAGTCGTCGCACAACGGCACGGTGCTGGCCATCGACGAGATCAACGCGGCCGGCGGTGTGCTGGGCAAGAAGCTCGCGCTCGTCACGGAGGACAACCAGTCCAAGGAGGGCGAGTCGCAGACGGCGGTGAAGAAGCTGATCTCGCGCGACAAGGTCGTGGCCGTGCTGGGCGAGGTGGCGTCCGGCCGTTCCATCGAGGCCGCGCAAACGTGCCAGAAGTACCGTATCCCGCAGGTGTCGCCCTCGTCCACGAACCCCAAGGTGACCGAGCAAGGGGACCACATCTTCCGGGTGTGCTTCATCGACCCGTTCCAAGGGACGGTAATGGCGAAGTTTGCGTCGGGGACGCTGAAGGCGCGCAAGGTGGCGTTGCTGGTGGACGTGGGCGCGCCGTACTCGGTGGGCTTGGCGACGTTCTTCAAGGAAGGGTTCGTCGCGGGCGGCGGGACGGTGGTGGCGGAGCAGAAGTTCACGAAGGACGACAAGGACTTCAAGGCGCAGCTCACGGCGATCAAGGCGGCGGGGCCGGACGCGGTGTTTGTGCCGGCGTACTACGGGCAGGTGACGTTGATTGTGATGCAGGCGCGCGAGCTGGGACTCACGGTGCCGTTCATCGGGGGCGACGGATGGGAGTCGCCGGAGCTGGTGAAGGGGCCCGGGGCGAAGGAGGCGCTGGAGGGGTGCTACTTCTCGACGCACTTCTCGCCCGACCAAGCAACGCCCCAGGCGAAGGCGTTCGTGGCCAAGTACGTTGCCAAGCACCGGGAGAAGCCGGACGCAATGGCGGCGCTGGGGTATGACTCGGCGCAGTTGCTGGCGGACGCGATGCGCCGTGCGGGCTCGGCGGAGCCGGCCAAGGTCCGGGACGCGCTGGCGGCGACGAAGGACTTCGATGGCGTGACGGGCCGGATGACGCTGGACGCGTCGCGCAACGCGCGGAAGTCGGCCGTGATCCTCGCCATCCAGGGCGGGCAGTTCGTCTTCAAGGAGACGGTGAACCCCTGAGGCGCGGCGCATGGCGGAGCTGGTCCAGCAACTGATCAACGGCGTGTCCGTGGGCGCGATGTATGCGCTCATCGCGATTGGCTACACGCTGGTGTACGGCGTGCTGCGCTTCATCAACTTCGCGCACTCGGACGTTTTCATGGTGGGGGCCTACGCGGGGCTCCACGTCGGCCAGCGCCTGGGCGGCGCGTCGTGGGCGGGCGGGTTGGTGTCCATGCTGGCCGCGATGGCGGCCTGCGCCGCGTTGGGGGTCGTGATTGAACGCCTGGCCTACAAGCCCCTGCGGGACCGTTCCAAGCTCACCGTGCTCATCACGGCGATCGGCGTGTCGATGCTGTTGCAAAACCTGGGGCAGATCGTGTTCGGCGCGACGCCGGCGGCGTTCCCGGAGACGTTGCC
>JBJSZF010000318.1:0-2843 GCA_046090125.1 Verrucomicrobiota bacterium | reverse complement strand
ACCCATCGACGCGGCCTGCGGCTTCTGCCTTTCCGTGTACAGGACGATGGCCGCGCCAAAGAGGATGAAGCCCACGCCCGCCCAACGTAGCCCCGACACCTGCTCGTGCAGGACGATCCTCGCGGTGAGGGTGGTGATCACGAGCGACAACGACGTCAGCGGCCACACGAGGCTCACGTCGAAGCGGGACAGCAGGAACAACAGGCACCCGAAGAAGCCCGCCTCGAAGGCCACGCCCGCCAGCAACGCCGGGCTCGCCAGCGCCTCACGGGCCATCTTGGCGACCACCTCCACGCGCGGCTCGAACCGCGTCTGGAGCGACTTCTGACCCTTGCTGATGAGCACGACCCCAACGGCCTCCATCACCAGCCCAAACAACAGGACCATCACCATTCGCGTCATGGCATTCCTTCGTTCATTCCACGTCCAAGGCCTTTCGCGTCAAAGGTCGGCGTACCGCACCAAGCGGATGCCGTGTTCCTCCACGGCCCGACGCACCCGCTGGCTGCACAAGGCCTCGGTCTCGTGACAGTGGGCTCCCTGGTCCGGATGCCCGTACACCTCGAAGTCGCCCGGACCCAGCCGGGGCAGCAACCGCAGGAGATACCCCTCGTCCAGGTGGTCATTTTGCAGGAGCCCGAAGACGCGGCCCACGTGCCGGACGCCCGCCCGTCGCAGGCCCGGTCGCGCCAAGGCGCACAGGACGCGATAGACCAGGGCATGGCTGACCCGGTAGGCCATTCGCCCGTGGGCCAGCGCGAGGTTGAGGCGCAGCGGGTCCCGGGTGAGTCGCATCGTGCGCAGGCCCCATGCGCGCGCCCGTCGCTGGATGATCCCGAACACGGTGGGATGCAGGTGGATGTTGCAGTGTCCGTCGAGGTGCCCGGGAGCCAGCCCCAGCTCGGAGAAGCGTCGCACCTGCGCCTCGATTTCCTCCGCGAGCTGGCGTCGGAGGCCCGGGAGGAAGAAGAAGCGGAACCCGGCCGTCACGGGGCTAGCCGCAAGGCCGCCGTCACGGCCCACAAGCCCCGGGATGCGGGCGGGACCGAGGACGGGACGTGCGCAGGCCAAGGCCAGGTGGAGGCCCACGCCCAGGGAAGGATGCTGCCGGGCCATCTCCGCCGCCTCCTCCGCGGCATCGCCAGACACCATCAGGCTGGCCGAGGTCAGGATGCCCTCCCGGTGGGATCGAAGGATGGCCGCGTTGGCGCCCGTGGATGAGCCGAAGTCATCGGCGTTCACCACCAGCCGGATGTCCGGTCTAGAACCCATGCGACGCCGGCCGGAGGCCCAGCTTCCAGCGGAGCACGGCGCCGAGGATGAGGGACAGCTTGCGGGCGCGGCCGAGCCGGAGCGGGCGCGGGTTGAGCACGGGGAATTTTTGCCGCTCGATCTCCACGAGGAGGCGCCCATAGACGGCGGCCATGAGCTCGGCGGTCATCATGTTGCGGACGTCGGCGGGGGGCAGGGCGGCGCGGGCCATGGCGAAGAAGCGGCGGGCGTGCCCGGCGGTCTCGCGTGCGAGATCGAGGAAGCCTCTGGAACTGCGACCCTCCAGGATGTCCGCCTCGGACACGCCATGGGCGCGGAGGGCGTCCTGGGGCAGGTAGATGCGGCCGCGCTGGGCGTCGTTGCCCACGTCGCGCAGGATGTTCGTGAACTGCAGCGCCTTTCCCAGCGCGTCCGCATACGCGCGGCAGCCGGGGTCGGAGTAGCCAAACACCTCGATGCTGAGGAGGCCGACGACAGACGCGACGTGGTAGCAGTAGCGTTCGAGGGACGGCAGGTCGGGGTAACGCATCGTGACCAAGTCCATCTCCACGCCCGCCAGCAGGTCATCGAAGAGGGCGAAGGACAGCCGATGGCGGGCGATCACGGGGGCCAGTTCCCGGACGACCGGGATGGAGGGCTCGCGTCCGTCGCAGGCGCGGCGCGTGTCCTCGCGCCAACGCTGGAGGGCGGCCGCGCGTTGGGCCACGGGCACGTCGTCCTCGTCGGCGACGTCGTCCACCTGGCGGCAATAGGCGTAGAGGATGGACATCGCGGCCCGCTTCTCCGGGGGCAGCAAGATGAAGGCGAGGGCGAGGTTGGACCCGCTCTTGCGGGTGATTTCCTCGCTGACGGCCGCCTGCGGCTGTTGTGCGACCGGCGGGTTCACGGCTCCGAAGCCCCAGCGGTTCCGGGCCGCCCATCCTCGCGCAGCGGCGGCAGCCCGCCGGTCTCGGCCAAGGTGGGGTTGCGGCGCTCGCTGCGACGCCGACGACGCCTCGACTTGCCGCCGGACCCGGCCGGGGGCGGGGCGGACGTCAGTCGGCCGCGCTCGCGACGTCGTCCGCGCCCGGGCTTGCGGATAAAGACGGCCCAGACGACCGCCAGCAGGAGGACGGCTAGCACCGCCATCGACACCAGCGCATAGGCTCCGGTGGAGTCGGGTCCTGACTCCCGCACGACGCGCAAGGCTTCGGGAAGCTCGGGGGCGGCGGCGATCATGACGAACCTTTGGACGAGGGGCCGCCCGGCAAGGACGAGGACGGGGCCATGTGGAGGCGGCCGAGGCGAAACTGGAGGGCTTCCAGCGTGAGCCCGAGCTGGGCGGCCGCGGCGGGGAGGTTGCCGTCGTGCTGCTGCAAGGCGGCCGCCACCATCTCGCGCTCGAAGGCGATCAGGGTGTCGCCGAGGTTCGACAGGCGGGGCGACGGCGATGGCGCGACGGGCTGGCGCAGCCGGGATTCTACCTCGAAGTCAGGGAGGCTGGAGGGCTGGACCTCCTGGGAGGACTCCAGGATGACGGCGCGCTCGATGACGTTGCGCAGCTCGCGAATGTTGCCGGGCCAAGGATGGGC
>JBJSZF010000317.1:0-4981 GCA_046090125.1 Verrucomicrobiota bacterium | reverse complement strand
GGGGACTTGGCGTCGCCCAGCTCCTTCCAGATCCACCAACGGTCCCGCGGCCACACGCCGTTCGCGTCGCTGTGGCCGTCGCCAAACAAGATCAACTGCGACGGCGCCTCGATCTGCGACCATCGGGCGAGGTTGTCCTCGTAGCCCTTGGGCCGTCCGAAGGGCGGCTGCGCCCCGCCGAGCGTCCAGTGGACGTTGACGGCCCCGATGCCGCTCGGGACGTCCATCTCCGCGTCCAGCATCTGCCCCAGCACGGCCCGGTTGCCGTTGCCCTTCTTCATCCCGGCCGGCCGCGCGGCGTGGTAGGACTCGTCCTTCTCCGCCGGGCAATCGTACGTGCGCGGCGACGCACCCACGTACCGGTACAGGACGGGCCGCCAGCTCACTTCTCCCCCGGGTATCTGCTGCTGGATGGGCGGGAGGTTCTCGCCGAAGTCGCCCGTGTACAGGTGCGTGGCGACGGCCAGTTGCTTCGTGTTGTTGAGGCAAAAGATGCCCTGCGCCTTCGCCTTCGCCTTGCCCAGCGCCGGCAACAGCATCGACGCCAGGATCGCGATGATGGCGATCACCACGAGCAGCTCGATCAAGGTGAAGCCCCGAACCAAGGTCGCGGCACGTTGCCCAGGGAACAGGGGTCCGCCATGCATGGCCGCCGTCCTACCAACACCGGCGCTCCCACGCCAGACACGATTCCACGACAGGCACAGGGACCATCCACGCCGCAGCGGTGGCGGATCCCGGATGGCATGGAGCCCCCCGCCCCCCGCTCCCCGCTCCCCGACCACCGTGCTCCACGAGGCCAACCTTGACCATTCCGCCCCCCGCTGTTAGGCCCGACCCCATGAGCGCGCTTCATCGTTGCCTTGCCGGGCTCGGCATCGGGTTGGCCTTGCTTTCGGCCGGGTGCAAGCCCTCTGGACGCGAGTCGTTGCTGCGTGGCGACGCCGCGTTGCAGGCCGGGCAATCGGCCGAGGCGGTCGCATGGCTCGAACGCGCCGCCCAACTGCTGCCCGCCGATGCCGATGCGTGGAACCGGCTGGGGCTCGCCTACCACCAAGCCGGGCGGCTCGACGAGGCGGCCAAGGCCTACGCCCGCGCCCTCCACTTCAACCGCGACCTGTTCGACGTCCACTTCAACCTCGGCGAGCTGCTGCTCGAGCAGGGGCGGCATCGCGAGGCGGACGCCGCCTTCCGCACCTACCTCAACGCGTCCCAGGACAACGCCCGCAACGCCGCCGCATGGCGTGGCCTCGGGCTCGCCCTCCAAGCCCAACGACAACACCCCGCCGCCGAGACGTCCCTCGCCAACGCCACCCGCCTCGACCCGGCCGACGCCCTCGCCTGGAATGCCCTCGGCGTCTCCCGCGTCCAGCTTCGCAAGCCCCGCGACGCCCAGGCCGCCCTGCTCAAGGCCACCCAACTCGACCCGCAGCTCGCCGCCGCACGCCTCAACCTCGCCGTCGTCCTCCACCAACATCTCTCCAGCCCGCGCGACGCCCTCGCCCACTACCAGGCCTTCCTCCAGCTCCAGCCCGAGGGCTCCGAGGCCGACTCCGCACGCGTCGCCGTGCGCGACCTCTCCCTTCGACTCGGCCTGGCCACGCGCACCAACGCCCCCGCCCCACCCATCGCCTCCACGCCGCGCCGCGCCGCCACCAATCCGCCCGTCGCCATCCCCTCCACCAACCCCGTCGTCACCGCCCCTCCCCCCGCGCCCCCATCCACGACGGCACCAACCCCGGCCCCGATCATCGTCAACCGGCCCAGCAATGCGGTCGCCACCACCACGCCCGCCCCGCCGGCACCCAAGGCCCCCCCAGGCGCCACAACGACGCCCCCACCCACGACGGTCGTGGCCGCAACGCCCTCGAAACCGCCCCAAACCCCGGCGCCGCCCGCGCCACCCGCTCCAGCCGCCACGATCGTGCTTTCGGACACGGCCACCCCTTCGCCCAAGCCACCTTCCTTCCCACGCGTTGCCATCCCGGATCCAACGCCGGTGACGCCCCCCGACGAAGTCCTTCCCGAACCCGCGCCGACGCGGCCGGTGCCTCCTCCCCAACCACCTCCCACCGCCCTCGAAATCGTCCGCGTCCAAGACGAGCCGCCCCCACGCCCCGCCATCGATCCGCCCTCCCCGCCCGCCCGCGTCGTCGCGGCCCTCCCCGCCACCCCGGCGGCCCCGCCCGCCAACGCCGACACCCCCACCCCCGGCGATCCGCACCCACCCGACATCACGGAGGAGCCCGATGCCCCGAATGCCGCCGATGAAGCCGCCGACGGCAAGGAACGACGTTCCGTGTGGCGCCGGATGAATCCCGTGACCTGGGGCAATCCCGTGCGTTGGTTTCGCAAAGATCCCGCGCCGGACGGCGGATCCCCGAGCAAGGCCAAGGACACGCCCACGGCCACCGCCGCAGCCCCGGCCCCGACACCGCCATCGCGCTCGTCCTCGGGTTCCGTTGCCCCCGCCAAGCCCAAGGCCGCCGTCACCCCCAAGCCCCGGACGCCCGCCCCCCTGGTGACGCCGCTCGACGTCGCCCCGGAGCCGCAACCCACGTTCCCGCGCTATCAACGCACCGTCCTCGCCTCGCCCAGCGCCGGTAACACCAGCGCCGCCCAGGCCGAGTTCCTCCGCGCCGCCGCCGCCCATGGCCGCAACGACACCGCCGCCGCCATCGCCGCCTACCGCAAGGCCATCGCCCTCGACCCCGCCCACTTCGCCTCCCATTACAACCTTTCCCTCCTCGCCTTGCAGCAGGGCAACCTCCCCGACGCACTCCGCTCCGCCGAGTCCGCCGTCGCCATCGACCCCAGGTCCCACGTCGCCCGCTACAACCTCGCCGTCGCCCTCCAACGCGCCCGTCACCCCCTGGACGCGGCCGAGGAACTCGATCGCATCACCCGCGAGCAACCCGCCGAGGCCAACGCCCACCTCGCCCTCGCCAGCCTCTGCGACATGGACCTCCGCGACGTCGCCCGTGCCCGCACCCATTACCAGCGCGTGCTCGCAGTCCAGCCCGCGCATCCCAAGGCCGACTTCATCCGGCAGTGGCTCGAACGTCATCCCGGCCCGTGAGGTCCCATCCCCCGGGCACGGCGCTCCCAACCTTTTCCCATGTTTCAAAGCCCCATGAACCTCGAAGACTCCATTGGCGACATCCTCCGCAAGGCCCGCACGTCCAACCAAGCCCCGGTGGAGGCCGCCGCCCATGCGGCCGGCATCCCCGTCGCCGAGTACCAAGCCTTTGAAAACGGCGGCAAGGCCCCCGTGCCCCTGCGCTGGGCCGACCTCGGCCAGCTCCTCCGCATTAACGGCCCCCGCCTCCAGCGCCAGCACGACGGCTGGCGCCCCGCCCCCGCCGACCGGTCCCGCTGGCGCGAGATTCGCGTCGTCTCCACCCAAGGCGATGACATGTCCGTCAACGCCTTCCTCATCTGGGACGAGGTCACGCGCGACGCCGCCGTGTTCGACACCGGCTTCGACGCCGCCCCCCTCCTCGCCCTCCTCCGCGACAACCAGCTCACGCTGCGCCACGTCTTCATCACCCATTCCCACGCCGACCACGTCGCCGGGCTCGCCGCCCTTCGCGAGCACCACCCGCGCGCCCGCGTCCACTCCAGCTCCCGCAACGCCCCCGTGGACCAACGCAACCGCCCCAACGAATGCGTCCAGCTCGGCAGCCTTCGCATCTCCCACCGCGACACGCCCGGCCACGCCGAGGACGGCGTCACCTACGTCGTCGGTAACTGGCCCGAGGACGCCCCGCACGTCGCCATCGTTGGCGACGCCCTCTTCGCCGGGTCCATCGGCGGAGCCCGCGAACACCTCGACCTCGCCCGGCAACGCATCCGCGACCAGGTCTTCTCGCTCCCGCCCGACACCCTCGTGTGTCCCGGCCACGGCCCCCTCTCCACCGTCGGCGAGGAACAGTCCCACAACCCATGGTTTGACTAGGCCCGCGCCACGCCCTTTTCAGATCCGGATCCCTGCCAAGGAGCATTCCAACATCCCCCGCATGAATGCTCTCCACTTGCTGTTGCCCGGCGTCGCCGCCGTTCTCACCACGGCTTACGGCTCCACGAACGATGCGGCCGTGCCCCCCCGGCAGGCCGAGCCCGTCCCCACGCTGCGGTTGGTCCCGCCCCCTCCGCCAAACGGGCCGCAGGCCGCCATCACCTCCGGCATCCCGGCCGGGGCCTCGCGCCCGTTCGTCCCGCCCGTGATCCGCCTCAACAATCCCAACCGCGAGGCGCTCGACGCCCCCGGCATCGCGCGCCCCGGCACGCGCCAACGCGACGACGCCTCCGCCACGGCGTCCCCCGCCCTCCTCAGGCCCTCCCGCGCCGAGTTGTCCTGGCGCTCCGTGGCCGACGCCTTCAACCCCCTCGCGCCCATCCCGCCGGAGATGCGACGCGTGCGCTACGTGCATGAGATGACCCGTCCCGTGGACCACGCCTACCCGCGTTCCCTTCGTGACCCGCTCACGCCGGGCATGCCCAGGGCCTTCCAGGATCCCATCTCGCACGAGGCGTCCCTGCGCCTCTGGTGATCCGAGGGAAGCTTGGCCATACCCGCCCCACACGGAACTCTCTCCGCAACCCGATCAACCCCGGGCCATGAGGCTTCCTACGGAACCATTGCGGCATGAAGGCCGCTCAAAACGCCGTGTTCGTGGCCTTCGATGGCGTGCACGGGTTCGCGGGACGCCCCGGTGGACGCCACATGGCTCGGCCAACGCGGCACGTAGGACCAGCCGGTGGCGCGGCGTCCTGCATGGAACCCGTCGGCAGAAGTCACGCGGACTGCACGGCTTCTCGATCCGATATGCGCCAGAATGATTGTTACCGGCGGGGCGGTAGGACGAGGAGGCTGGGGCACTCGGTGCGCCAGAAGTCCTTTTACCATGGCCGGGATGGACACATCTATGGGCTCAGGAACGCGACAGGAGGTGCTGGCAAAGTTGCGGCGACGCTATCA
>JBJSZF010000316.1:0-1998 GCA_046090125.1 Verrucomicrobiota bacterium | reverse complement strand
TTGGTTTTCCCCCTCATGTACGCGTCGTTGGTGCTGTCTGGCCGGCCGGACGCGATGGCGGCGCGATGGAGCGCCGGGGAGGGGCCTGGGCGGCGGGCGCTGCGAGCGGCGTTGGCGGGCGGGGAGGGGTCGGCACGTTGGCTCGGGCGGTTCAAGAAACCCGTCCTCAAAGGCGCGTGGGGCTGGCCGTGGTTGGGCGCGTGGGCGGCGCGCGAGGAGGCGGCGGCCGGCTGGGTGCGGCTGGGCCTCTTCTTGGGGGCGGCGGCCACGGCCGGCCTCGGGATGTCGGGCGCGATGGGAACTTCCGTCGAAGGCGGCGGGACGGCGGTGCGTCGAGCGCTGGCGTTGACGTGCGTGGCGGCGGCGCTCTTGATCGTGCCCGCCGAGCCGCCCCCGCGGCGCGCGGCGACCCCAAGGGTCGAGGTGACGTTGGCCGCCCCGGACGGCGCGCCCGGAGCGCCCCGCGGCACGAAGGCAAGACAAGAAAGGCTGAGGATGGAACCAAGCACGTTGGCGACGATTGCGATCTTCGGGGCCTTGCAGGCGGCCGTGTACGTGGTGTGCCGCCGCAAGATCTCCGAGATCGTGTCCATGTACGAGGCGGCCCCGTTGCGGCTGCGCCTGCTGGAGAACGAGGAGAACCTGTTCGACTCCGGCCTCTACCTCGGGATCGCAGGCACGGCGACCGCGCTGGTGTTGCAGGTGCTTCACCTGGTGGAGGCCAACCTTCTCGCGGCGTATTCCTCGAACCTCATGGGCATCGTCACCGTCGCCATGGTCAAGATCGTGCATGTGCGGCAGGCGCGGCGTGCCTTGATCCTGGAGGCGGGACCCGGCGCGGCCGCCTGAAGGAGACGGCGCGATGAACCGCACCTTGCTGCTCATCCTCTGCGACTTCCTCCTGCTCAACCTCCTGGCGCTCACCCGCTGGGAGAAGATCGAGCCCGTGCCGCCCAACCCCGCCGCCGTCGTCGAGGGTCCCGCGCCATCCAAGGCAGCCGACGACGACCTCATGGCGTCGCTGCGCGCGGCCTTGGAGGAGGAACGGGCCGCGCGGGGGCGCGTGGAGGAGTCACTGCGCGGGGAGGTGGCCACGCGGGACGCGTCGCTCCGGGCGTTGGAGGCGCGTGGGCGCGATCTCGAGGACGGGCTTCAACGCACGCGAAACGTGGCCGCCGACCTCGGCCAACGCCTCACGAACACGGTCGAGCAGGCCGCACGCCAGGCGGCCCAGGCGCGCCAGCAACTCGACGAGGCCCGCACCCGCGCCGAGGCCGAGGCCGCCAAGGTTGCCGCCGCGGAGAAGGCGCGGGCCGCCATCGCCGAGACGGCCAAGGCCGCCGACGCGGAGCGCCTTCGGCTGTTGGACGCCCTCGCGGCGGAACGCGAGCTAGCGCGCAAGCAGCAGCAGTCGCTGGCCGCCATCGAGCAGGAACGACAGGCCGCCGAGCGCCGCGCCGCCGACCTGGCCGCCGCCGTCAAGGTCGCCGACGCCGAGCGGGCGCTCCTGCGCGACAACGTCACCGACCTGCGCCAGCGCGTGCAGCAGGTGCAGGCCGAGAAGGAAAAGGTCCAGGCCCAGGCCGCCACCCTGGCCTCCGGCGTCAACCAGCTCGCCGCCAAGTCCGAGGAGCTCAAGCAGGAGATCCGCGACAACACGCCCGTCAGCGCCAACCTCCTCTTCCAGGACTTCCTCAACCACCGCGTCCGCGTGTCCATCGGGGGCGTCGCCCCGGGCCTGCTGGGCAACAGCGCCAAGGAACGCGAGGCCGACACCATCCTCGTGTCCGACGGCGCCCGCACCATGGCCTTGATCCATGTCTCGGACACGCCCCTCGTCCTTTCCATCCCCGGATTTGGCGTGGACAAGCCCAAGGCCACCGCCACGGCCCGCGGCGTCGTGCTGGCTTCGGGCGCGCCGACGTTCCTCCGCGCCGACCCCCGGTGCCTCGGCATCCCGGTCTCCACCGGTGCCGTGCAGAAGGCGGGGGTGCGGGT
>JBJSZF010000315.1:0-2706 GCA_046090125.1 Verrucomicrobiota bacterium | reverse complement strand
GCAACGCCCCGTGCACGCCTTGGATCGCATCACGACCGCGCCCTACCCCTCCTACCCCCGCCGGAACCCGCCCCCTCCCCGCCATTCGCCATTCGCCATTCGCCATTCGCCATTCGCCATTCGCCATTCGCCATTCGCCATTCGCCATTCGCCATTCGCCATTCGCCATTCCCCATTCCCCACTTCGCCCTTCCCATGCTCGTCTTCGATGCCCACCTCGACCTCGCCATGAACGCGGTCGAATGGAACCGTGACCTCTCCCAACCCCTCGCCCACCTCCGCGCCCGCGAGGCCCACAAGCGCGACAAGCCCGACCGCGGCCGCGGCACCGTCTCCTTTGACGAGATGCGCCGTGCCGGCATCGGCCTCTGCGTCGCCACCCAGATCGCCCGCGTCGAGCACGACGCCTACAGCCCCGTCGCCGGATGGGCCTCCCCCGCCCAGGCATGGGCCATGACCCGCGCCCAACGCGCCTGGTATGACGCCATGGAGGAGGCCGGCGAAATCCAAATCCTCCGCAACCTCAACGACCTCGACCAACACCTGGCCCTCTGGTCCAGCCCCGCCCCCGTCCCCTCCCCCTCCCCGGCCGCGCCCGACCGCCGCCCCATCGGCTGCATCCTGTCGCTCGAAGGCGCCGACTCCCTCGTCACCCTCCAGCATCTCGAACGCTCATGGAACGACGGCCTCCGCGCCGTCGGCCCCGCCCACTACGGGCCCGGCGTCTATGCGCAGGGCACCTCGACCACCGGCGGCTTCAACGCCCGCGGACGCGACCTCCTCCGCGAGATGCAACGCCTGGGCATCCTCCTCGACGTCACCCACCTCAGCGACGAATGCCTCGTGGAAGCCCTCGATCTCTTCGATGGCCCCGTCTGGGCCAGCCACCACCTCTGCCGCGCCCTCGTCCCGCATCAACGCCAGCTCCCCGACGAACACCTCCGCCTCCTCGCCCAGCGCGACGCCGTCGTCGGCCTCGCCCTCGACGCATGGATGGTCGTCCCCGGCTGGGTCCGCGGCCAAAGCACCCCGGAATCCACCGGAGCCAGCCTCCGGCACGTCGCCGAACATGCCGACCACATCGCCCAGGTCACCGGCTCCGCACGGCACGTCGGCATCGGCACCGACCTCGACGGAGCCTTCGGCAACGAGCAAACACCCCGCGAGGTCCAGTCCATCGCCGACATCCTCCAACTGGCCGACCATCTCCGCGCCTGCGGGTGGAGCCAGCCCGACATCGAGGGCGTCTTTTCCGGCAACTTCCTCCGCGTCCTGCGAAGGGCTTGGTCGGGGACCTGACGCGATCCTCTTCCCGTTCCCCATCCCGTCGCGCCGCCTTGCGCGTCCGCGCCTCGCCTATTTCCCCAGCGGCACGGGGAAGGTCGCGTTCTCGGCCGTTTCGCGCGCCAGCATCTCCACCATGCGCCGCACGTCGCCGGGCCGTTGCGACGCCAGGTTCCGCTCCTCGCCCGGGTCCGACTCCACGTCATACAACTCCCACGGCCCCGGCCCGCCCTTCGCCAACAAGTTGGTGCGAACCAGCTTCAACGCCCCGTCCCGCAGCGCCGCCTGACCGCCATACTCCGCAAAGACCCATGTCATCGGCGTGCGCCGGGCCGGCTGCGGGAGCCGCGTCCAATCCGGCCATTGGCTCGTGCCATCCAACCCGTCCGGCACCGCGATCCCCGCCGCGTCGCACAACGTGGCCAGGTGATCCGCAAAATACGTCGGGCTCGCGCTCGTCGTCCCCGCCGGTACCACCCCCGGCCAACGGACGATCAACGGCACGCGCAGCCCACCCTCATGCACCGATCCCTTGCGCCCGCGCAGGCCCGCCGTCGATCCGAAGAACCGCGCATCCACCCCGCCCACCCCCAGCACCGGATCACCCGGCGCGTCGTGCGTCGTCCCGTTGTCGCTCGTGAACACCACCAGCGTCTCCTCGCGCAGCCCCAGCGCATCCAACCCCGCCAACACCCGCCCCACGTGCCGGTCCAGCGCCGTCACCAACGCCGCATACGCCGCCCTCGGCCTCGGATGTGGCGTGTACCCGCATTGCCCCAGGTACGGACGGTCGTCCCATTCCATCGGGTACGTCCCGACCAAGTCCGGCGGCGGCTGCAAGGCCACGTGCGGCTCGATGAACGGCAAGTACAGGAAGAAGCGCTCCCCCCGATGCCGCCGCATCCAAGCCAACGCCTCGTCCACCAGGTGCTCCGGCGCGCGTCGTTCCCCCACCCAGTCCGACGTCGCCACCACGCCGTTGGTCCGCCGCGCATGACCCGGCACCGGTCGTGCATTGAAGGGAACCTTCTCCTCGTTCCGCCACAGGTGCGGCGGATAATACGAGTGCGCCTGGGCCTGGCAGTTGTACCCGAGAAACGCGTCAAACCCATGGCGGCCCGGCGACCCCGTGCTGTCGGGCCGACCCAGCCCCCACTTCCCAAACGCCGCCGTCGCATATCCATGGTCCTTCAACACCTCGGCCAACGTTCGCGTCGTCGCCGAGATCGGATGCTGGCCCTCGATGGCCTTGCCGGCCGCGTCCGTGGCCTGCCGATTGCCCCGGATGTCCGCATGGCCGAGGTGCCGCCCCGTCATCAACACGCATCGGGACGGCGCGCACGTGGGCGCCCCGGAATAGTGCCGCGTGAACCGACGCCCCTCCGCCGCCAACCGGTCGAGGTTGGGCGTCCGGATCTTCTG
>JBJSZF010000314.1:0-3936 GCA_046090125.1 Verrucomicrobiota bacterium | reverse complement strand
AAGGGCTCCTTCCTGGGCATGGTTCCCGCCGCCCAGCGCGAGCTGACGCTCAAGTACGCCGACGGACGCGAGCTGCGCCTCAACCCCTCGGACCCCGAGGCCCGCGCCAAGGCCGGCATCAAGGGCTGGGATGGCTCCATGCCCATCCCCGATCATTACGACACGCCCATCTGCTGGCTGCCCATGCGCTGGGACAACTCCAGCGGCGGCCAGGTGTATGTCACCAGCGACAAGTGGGGCCCGTGGAAGGGCGCACCGTTGTTCATGAGCTATGGCAAGTGCCTCCTCTACGGCGTCCTCTGGGACGAGGTCGATGGCGAGGTCCAGGCCGCCATGGTCCCCTTCAACCTCCGCTTCCAAAGCGGCGTCATGCGCGGCCGCTTCAACCCCAAGGACGGCCAGCTCTACGTCTGCGGCCTCAAGGGCTGGCAAAACGCCGCCACCCGCGACGGTGGCTTCTACCGCGTGCGCCACACCGGCAAGCCCGTGCACATGCCCGTGAAGGCCCACGTCGCCGCCAACGCCATCCAGCTCACCTTCAGCGCGCCGCTGGACCCCGCCGCCGCCCAGGACGCCGGCAGCTACTCCGTCGAGACGTGGAACTATCGCTACTCCGGCGGCTACGGCTCCGACGAGCTCTCCGTTGCCAACCCCGGCAAGAAGGGCCACGACACCCTCGCGGTCGGCGCCGTCTCCCTCTCGGCCGATGGCAAGACCGTCACCATCCCCGTCCAGGGGTTGCGCGCGGCCGACCAATACAGCGTCCGCTACCAGCTCAAGGCCGCCGACGGCACCGACCTCCGCTCGGAGGTCATCGGCACCATCAAGAAGCTCGGGCCCGCCGTCGCCGCCCGGTGAAGCCCACGTCCCTCATGGCCGCCGTGGCCTGTGGCTTGCTCGCTTCCCTTCTGGGGGCGGGCGAGCCCGTCGCGTTGTTCAACGGGCGCGACGTGTCCGGATGGGTGCAGCGCGGAGGCAAGGCCCGCTACACCGTTGAGAACGGGGAGATCGTTGGCCATGCCACGCCGGGCACGCCGAACTCGTTCCTCTGCACCGCCCGTTCCTACACCAACTTCGTCCTGGAGCTGGAGTTCCTGCCCCAGGAAGGCCTCAACTCCGGCATCCAGGTCCGCAGCGAATGCCATGACGCCACGAAACGCGTCATGGCGAACGGCCGTACCAACACCATCCCCGCCGGGCGCGTCCACGGCTACCAGGTCGAGATCGACCCCAGCGCCCGTGCCTGGACCGGCGGCATCTTCGACGAGGGTCGGCGCGGCTGGCTGGTGGACCTCAAGACGAACGAGGCCGCGCGGGCCGCATTCAAGCCGGGTGCATGGAACGTCCTGCGCATTGAATGCCTCGACGACCGCATCCGCACCTGGCTCAACGGCGTGCCCGCCGCCGACCTCCGCGATGGCCTCACCCCTTCGGGCTTCATCGCCCTGCAAGTCCACGGCATCGGCAAGCGGACCAACGAGCTCTCCGTCCGCTGGCGCAACGTCCGCGTCCAGGAACGGTAGTCTCGCGTCGCCCGTTCGTTTGGGGCGCGACACGCCCGGGCCCGGGGATCCATCCTGCACGCATCATGATCGCCCCGTCTTGTTGCTGGCCGGAGGGCCGACCCCTTGGCGCGTTGGCCGCATGGATCTCCCTTGCGGCCGCGTTGGTCGTGTCCCGGCCCGTGCTCGCCCAAGGATCCAAGGCCGACTACGACCGAGCCCAATCCCTTGCCCAACGCACCGAGAACAAGGTCTTCCGGGCGCGGGTCCGGCCCGAGTGGTTCAATCCCTCCAACTTCTGGTACCGCGTCGAGACCGGCCCGGGCTTGGTCGAGTTCGTCCGGGTGAACGCGACAACGGGCGGACGGCAACCCTTGATGGACCTTCGCCGCCTTCGCGCGGCCGTGGGCCAGGCAACCGGGACGGCGCCGCCCGACGCCGGCGCCATGCCCGAATCCATCCAGGTGGACGCCGACGGTGCCCACGCGCGGCTGCGACTCGCCGGGAAGCGCTGGCGCCTGCGGCTCGCCGACCACGCCTTGGTCCCAAACGAGCAACCGGAGGCTCCCCTGCCCGCGGCGCAGGGCCGCGTCCCTCGGCGGTCGCGTCGCACGGGCGACGAAACCTCGATCACGTTCGTCAACCAAACCCGGGACGACGCCGAGGTGTTCTGGTTGGATGCCGATGGCGAACGCCGGTCGTACGGCCGCCTGCGTCCCGGGCAGGAGCGCAGCCAGCACACGTACGAGGGCCACGCATGGCTGGTGACGGACAAGCTGGGCAACACGCTGGCCGTGTTCGAGGCCGACGCGACGGGCCGGCGGGCCGTCATCGAGGAGGGAAGGCCCGCGCCTCCCGCAGTCCAGGCGCAAAAGGCCGACGCCCCGACCCTGACCCCGCCCGCACGCGTCGCGCCCAAGAACTCGACGGAACGCGGGCAGTCTCCGGACGGTCAGTGGGTCGCCTTCGTCCAGGACCACAACCTGCACCTGCGTCCGGCAAACGGCGGGCCTGCCGTGGCCCTCAGCCGCGACGGCAACGGGACCAACGCCTACTCCCCGGACGTCTCGTGGGCCCCCGACTCCTCGGCCGTCGTGGCCCGCCGCGTGCGCAAGGGGGGCGAGCGCCTCGTCCACATGGTCGAGGCGGCACCCAAGGGACAAGTCCAGCCTCGCCTCCACGAGCAACGCTACCTCAAGCCCGGGGACGACCTGCCCAAGCCCGTCCTCCGCGTCTTCACCGTCTCGGACCAGCGACAGTGGAACGTCGCCGACGCCCTGTATCCCAACCCCTTCACCGAGTCCGGTGACATCGACGTGCGGTGGTCGCCCGACGGGCGGGAGTTCTACTTCGACTACAACCAACGCGGCCACCAAGCCTACCGCATCCTCGGCGTGAAGCTCCCGTCGCCCGGAACGGCGTCGGGCGGCGCGGCGGGCGAGCCCCCGCATGAGATCGAGCCCCGCGCGGTGGTGGACGAGGCCTCGCGCACGTTCATCGACTGGACCAACAAGACCTGGCGCGAGTGGCTGCCTGGGACGGGCGAGTTGCTGTGGATGTCCGAGCGCGACGGCTGGTGTCACCTGTGGCTCTATGATGTCGCCACCGGCCGCCCCAAGAACCCGGTCACTCGGGGCGAATGGGTCGTGCGCCGGGTTGAGCACGTGGACGCGGCCGCGCGTCAGGCGTGGTTCCTCGCCAGCGGCGTGCGGCCCGGCCAAGACCCGTACTTCCTCCACCTGTGCCGCGTGAACTTCGACGGCACCGGCATGGTCGTCCTGACCGAGGCCGACGGCACCCACACGGTCCAGTTCTCGCCGGGGCGAACGTGGTTCCTGGACACTTGGTCGCGCGTGGACCAAGCGCCTGTAACCGAGCTGCGGCGCGCGTCCGACGGCGGGCGGGTGGCGACGCTGGAGCGTGGGGATGCGTCCGCATGGGTGGCGGCGGGCTGGACGACGCCGGAGCCGTTCGTCGCCCCGGGCCGCGACGGTTCCACCCCCATTCACGGCATCCTCATCAAGCCATCGAACTTCGATCCCTCGCGCCGCTACCCGGTCGTTGAGGAGATCTACGCCGGTCCACAGGGGGCGTTCGTTCCGAAGGAGTTCGGCCGCCTGACGCGCCAACATGCCATCGCCGAGCTGGGCTTCGTCGTGGTCCAGATCGACGGCATGGGGACGAACCATCGCTCCAAGGCGTTCCACGACGTCTGCTGGAAGAACCTCGGGGACTCGGGCTTCCCCGACCGCATCGCGTGGCTCCGTGCGGCGGCGCGGACGCGTCCGTGGATGGACCTGTCGCGGGTGGGGATCTACGGCGGGTCCGCCGGGGGGCAGAGCGCGGCCCGGGCGTTGATCGCGCACGGGGACTTCTACCGCGTGGCGGTGAGCGACTGCGGATGCCACGACAACCGCGTGGACAAGATCTGGTG
>JBJSZF010000313.1:0-1716 GCA_046090125.1 Verrucomicrobiota bacterium | reverse complement strand
GCCCACTCCTCCCCCGAGGCCCGCGAACTCCAGCAATCCCTCCCCCGCCCATGAGGCACCGCAGGTCCATTCAGTCCATCGCCCTCCTCGCGCTCCTGCTCCTCGCCTCCTGCCGCCCAGACGCCCCCACGTCTGCCCCTTCCCGCACCCCGGGATCCACCGCCGCCGCCCCCGCCGCCCCACTCCCGGCCGCCGCGCCGTGGTTCGAGCGCATTCCTCCCGTCTCCGGCCTCGACTTTGTCCATTCCGCCGGATCCACCGGCAAGTTCCTGATGCCCGAGATGGAGACCGGCGGCGTCGGTTTGATCGACTTCGACCAGGACGGGCTGCTGGACGTGTTCTGCGTCGATGGCGGCTCCGTGGATCCCGCCCTTCCCAAGGCTCCGGGCCATCGGCTGTTCCGGAACCTCGGCAACGCCCGCTTCGAGGACGTCACCCGACAGGCCGGCATCGTGGTGCCGGACGGCTTCGGCATGGGTTGCGCCGTGGGCGACTTCGATGGCGACGCATGGCCGGACCTCTACGTCACGCAGCTCGGGGTCAACCGGCTGTTCCGCAACCGCCGCGACGGCACCTTCGAGGATGTCACCCTCAAGGCCGGCGTGGCCGTCCGATCCTGGAGCACCAGCGCCGCCTTCGTGGACTACGACGCCGACGGCCACCTCGACCTCTTCGTCGTCAATTACATCCGCTGGTCCCCCTCCATCGAGATGGAGTGCTTCTCGCATGGCGGCCGACGCGACTACTGCTCGCCCGTCAACTACCGCGCGCCCGCGCCCACCGTGCTCCTTCGCAACCGCTGCAACGGCACCTTCTAGGACGTCACCACGCGGGCCGGCCTCGACCGCGCCTATGGCAACGGGTTCGGCGTCGCCACGGGCGACTTCGACGGCAACGGCCACGTGGACCTCTACGTCGCCAACGACGCCATGCCCAACCAGCTCTGGTTGAACCAAGGCGACGGGCGCTTCCTCGACGACGCCCCGCTCCGGGGCTGTGCCCTCAACGCTCTCGGCGTCCCCCGCGCCGGCATGGGCGTCGTGGCCTTCGACGTCCAGCAGCGAGGAGCCCTCGACCTCTTCGTCACCCATCTCGTCGGCGAGGGCAACGGCCTCTTCCTCAACCAAGGCGGCAACTTTCTCGACGTCGTCACGCCCGACGGCCCCATGGTCGGCTCCAGCCCCTACACCGGCTTCGGCCTCGCCTTTGCCGACTTCAACCACGACGCGTTGCCCGACCTCTACGTCGCCAACGGCCGCGTGAGGCTCGGCGCGGACCAACCGGACCCCAACGATCCCTACGCCGAGTCCAGCACGCTGCATCGCGGCACGGGCTCCGGCCAGTTCCAGTTCGTGCCCAACGCCGGCGAGGCCGCCCACGTCCCTGGCGTCGCCCGCGGCCTCGCGGCGGGCGACCTCGACAACGACGGCGCCATCGACCTCGTCGTCATCCAGCGCAACGGCCCCGTGCGCGTCCTCCGCAATATCGCCGGCAACACGGGCGGTTGGATCCAGTTGCGCCTCGTGGACCCGCAGGGACGCGAGGTCCGCAACGCCGTGGTCTCCCTCCACGCGGGATCCTCCATCCAATGGCGCCAGTCCCAGCCCAACGAGGGCTACTGCTCCAACAACGACCCCCGGCTCCACTTCGGTCTCGGCAACGCGCCCCGTGCCGACCGCGTCGTTGTCCGCTGGCCCCGCCGCCCGCCCGAGGAGT
>JBJSZF010000312.1:0-5375 GCA_046090125.1 Verrucomicrobiota bacterium | reverse complement strand
GACAAGAGCACCACGTGCTTGCCGTTGGCGGTGCCGGGCTTGGGCTCATAGACGACCCACGGCTCCGCATGGGCAACGAACGCGGCGGACGCAAGGGCGGCAATCAACACGGGCATGGAGTTCATGTGCCAAGGATGCACCCACTGCCCGCCCGGTGGGGAAGCACAAAGCCGTGGGAAGAACGGGGAGGGACTCGCCTGCGCCAAGCAAGGCGGCGCCCTGGACGCAGTTCGTAACCCGTTGCAAGGCGACCTTCCATCCCACGTCCAAGGCGACCGCGGCGGGAGCTGGGAGTTCATGGTCAGGCCCGGGATGGCAATGATCGCTCGGGGATTGGGACTTGCCTCGTCGGGGAGTGCCGGGAGGATGCCGGCGTGTCCCCGAGGCAGTTTGTGATGTCCGCCAGGGCCGTCGTCTTTGATGGCCAAGGCCGGTGCTTGGTCGTGCGCCGGGCGACCTCGTCGCGCCACTTCCCGGGGTGCTGGGAATGGCCAGGCGGAAAAGTGGATCCCGGCGAGGATCTCGGGGATGCGCTGCGGCGGGAGGTCTTGGAGGAGACGGGGCTCGGGGTGGAGCCCCTCGGGCTTGCCGTGGCCGTCGAAGTCACGGTCGGCGACAAGGTGGTGATTCAGGTTTGCCTGGAGTCGGCTTGGGTGGGCGGCGTGCTGCGACTCAGTCCGGAGCACGACGCGGCCGCTTGGTTGAAGCCCTGTGAGCTGGGCGAGATCCACCTCGTGCCTGCCATGCGGGCGGCCATGATCGAATGCCGCCCCAAGGAAAGGGGTTCCGAGTGACGCGCTCCGCCGACCTCGAGTTCGTCGAGCGGCAGGTCGAGGCCTTCCGCGCCGTCCGTCCGCAGTTCGAGGTGTTGGCGCGGGTTCTCGTGCGGGAGTTGCAGGCGGCGTGCGCCGGGGCATTTCCGGAGGCGGTCGTCCAGGCCCGCGCGAAGTCGCTGGCTAGCTTTGCCGAGAAGTGCATTCGCAAGCGCAGCAAGTACAACGACCCTGTCCACCAGTTCGGCGACCTCTGCGGGGCGAGGATCATCGTGCAAACCCAGTCGCAGGTGGACGCCGTGCGCGCCTTCATCGAGTCCCGCTTCGAGGTGTTGGAACGCGACGACAAGGCACTGCGGCTCGGCGCGGACGCCTTCGGATACCGGGACATGCACTTCGGGATTCGATTCCGGGACCGAATCGGGTTCAGCGTGTCCGACGAGGAATGGAAGGCCGTCCAGGGGAAGCGCGTGGAGTTGCAGGTGCGCACGTGGGTTCAACATGCGTGGGCCGACACGCTGCACGACCGGATTTACAAGGCGCCGCTCAAGCTGTCATCCGAGGTCCTCCGGATGGGCAACCTGTTGGCGGCGATCCTCGAGCAGGGCGACCGGGGCTTCGAGGAGCTCGCCATGCGGTTGGACGCCATGCACTCCAACTATTCGGGGCACGCAACGCCGTCGGACGCCGCCCGTGAGGAGCAGGTCCTGGAACTGCTGCTGGAAACGAATCGGGCCTCGGCAGGACGGGCGGCGGTTGCCCTCCGGCTTGCACGGCTTCGCGCCGCCGCCGGAGATTGGAAGGCCGTCGTCGAGTTCCTCGCGCCGGATTGCGACGCACCGGGATTGCCCGGTTGGGAGATCCGGTTGGAGTTGGGCTACGCGCAGTGCCGCCGTCACCGGCACGAGCCCCGTTCGTCCCCCTACCGGGAGGGTCAGTCCCTGCTGGAATCCGTCGCGCTGGGCGACCGGCAAACAGTGGGGCACGGGATCGTGCCGCTCCATCGCCTGGCCAGCGTCCAGGCAAGGGCGTTGGCGCGGCTGGCCGCGACGCACGAGTGGGCCGGGGCCGCGCCCGAATCCTTCCATGGGTTGCTGGCCAAGGCCGTCGAGCTGGAGCCAACGAATCCCTATTACCTCGTGGGCCTCCTTTCGCACGAGTGGGGTCTGGGAAGGGGCCATCGGGGAATCACGGCGTTGGTGCCCGCGATGCGCGGGGCACTGCGGACGTGCGGCGAGCATGCGGCGTCCGGGACGGAATGGCCCGCGTCCTTGTTCGCCATCGGCCGGCTTCATCTCATGCTGGGCGAGGTGCATGAGGCGCTGGCGGCCTATTGCCGCGCCGCGCGCTTCTGCCGGCTTCGCGAGGGCGTGTTCGCCCCCGAGACGGTGGCCGACGAGGTCGGTTGGCTGGGCCGGGTTCGCGGGCTGCACCCGAACGAAGGCGGATGGGAATGGGCCAGGAAGGTCCTGAAGCTGGCGTGCGGCGATCCCACGAAGGGCGGCATGGACGTGCGGCACCCCGGCCCGCGCCTCATCATTGCCGGCGGGGCTGCTTCGTGGTCCGACGACCACTCGGAACGCGTCGAGGAATGGCTCTCGCTCGCGTTGTCGGGATTCAAGGGGCAGGTGGTGTCGGGCGGGACGGTGGCAGGGGTTTCGGGATGTGCGGGCGCCGCGGCGGAGCGGTTGGCGCAGGCGGGCAGCAAGGGCTTCGTGCTGGTCGGATATGTTCCCCAGCGAGGGAACGACGGCGTCGCCCGAGACCCGCGTTATGACTAGCTCGTGGAGACGGACGACGATGGGTTTTCGCCGGGGCAGGTCGTGCGCGCATGGCACGACATGCTGGAGGCCGGGGTGTCACCGGCCGACGTGACGGTGCTTGGCTTCGGTGGCGGTCCGGTGAGCGCCTTCGAGTACCGGATGGCGCTGGCGATGGGCGCCACGGTGGGGCTGGTCGATGGCCTTGGCGGCGCGGCGGGCGACATGCTTGCCGATCCCCTCTGGGCCTCGATCCCCGAGCTGCTGCCCGTCCCGCAAGATGGCCGGGCCTTGATGGCCTTGGTGGGGCGTCCCGCCGACGGATTGGCAAGCGAGGTGGTGGAGTTGATGGCCCGGGACTTTCACGAACGATACCGCCAATCCAACGTCCACAAGGTTCGCCCGGACACGTTGAGGCCGTGGGAAGCCCTGCCGGAAACGTATCGGGCCGCCAGCCGCGCCCAGGCGACCCATGCCGTTCGGATGCTCGAGCAGTTGGGGCTGCAGGTTCGCGCCGGCAACGGCCTTTCCGTTCCCTTCGCGGGTCTTGCGGCGGAGGAAATCGACCGGCTCGCCGAGATGGAGCACGGGCGATGGGTCATCGAGCGCCTCCGGGATGGATGGCGGCCAGGGCCACGTGACGACGCCCACAAGCGGCACGATTGCCTCGTCCCATGGGCCGAGCTGAAGGCTTCGAGACCCGACGTCGCCGACTTGAACCGCCTCGCGGTCGTTGCCTTCCCAGACATCCTGCGCCGGGCCGGGCTCGTGGTGCTTCGCGGGCCAGCCGACGCGACATGAGGCGTCCATGCCATCGAATGCCCCAGCCCTCCGTTACCGAGCCTTCCTGAGCTACAGCCATTCCGACGAGGCCCACGCCCGCTGGTTGCATCGTCGTCTCGAAGCCTACCGCCTCCCGCGTCGGATCGTGGCGACCCAAGGCCGGTTTGGCGTCGTGCCGCGTGACGTGCGCCCGGTGTTCCGTGACCGCGACGAACTCCCCAGTGCCGGCGACCTGGGCGACACGCTGCGGGATGCCCTGGGTGCATCCGAGGCCCTGATCCTCGTTTGCTCGCCCGCAGCGGCCCGCTCGCGATGGGTCAGCGCGGAGGTCGAGGCCTTCCGCGCCATGGGCCGGGGCGATCGCATCCTGTGCTTCATCGTGGAAGGGGACCCGTTGTCCCGCGTGCCAGGCTCCGCCTGCTTTCCCCCTGCCTTGCTGGCCCCGAGCGAACCGGGCGGACCGGAAAACGAACCATTGGCCGCCGATGCTCGGCGGGAGGCCGATGGCCGTGAGCGGGCGTTCCTGCGGATTGTCGCCGGCCTGGTGGGCGTGGGCTTCGACGACTTGGCCCGGCGGGACGCACAACGACGCCAACGCTTCATGGCGGCCGTCGTCGCCGCCTCCCTCGCCATCGCAAGCGGCGCCACGCTCTTGGGCCTCATCGCCCACCTCGCCCGCCAAGACGCCGAGCGCCGTCAAAGGCAAAGCGAGGACCTCGTCAACTGGATGCTCCGGGACCTCAATGACCTCCTGCAGGAGGTGGGCAATACCGATGTCATGGAACGTGTCCTCGACCGGGTCACCGCCTACGAGGAGAACCTGGATTCCCGAGACCGTTCCACGGCCTCCCTTCAGGCCCAGTCGCGCAAGCTGACCCAAGTGGGCCTCGTTTGGGTCGAGCGTGGGAACTACACCAACGCCCGGGTTGCCTTCGACCGGGCCCTTGCCATTGCAAGGCGCATGCACGCCGCCGCGCCGCAGGACGGACAACGCCTCTTCGACCTCGCCCAGGCCGAGCACGGGCTCGGAACGGTGGCCTATGCCGAGGGTCGCAACCCGGAGGCCAGCCAGTGGTGGAAAACGTACGCCGACCACGTCTCCCAACTGCCGCGCATGGACCCGTCCAATCGCCGCTGGGCGCTGGAGCATGCCTATGGACTGGAGGCCACGGCGGTCATCGCCGCCCTGCAAGGGCACGAGTCGGAGGCACGGGACATCCGACTCAAGACCCTGGGCCAATATCGCGCATGGATCGACGCCTGGAGGCCCCAGTCCAACTCGGTGGTCCCGCCCGACACCCGCCTCCAACTGGAGGTGAGGTACAGCCTTGCCAACTCCACGTCGTGGCTGGGCACGGGCAAGGAAAAGGAAGGCCGGTTGGCGGAGGCAGAGAATCACTTCGCCGAGGCCATCGACGTCCTCCGTTTCAACGAGTCACAGGATCCCAAAAATGCCAGATGGAAGGCCGACCTCCTGAACCAGCTCATCCTTCTCTCCGATGTCCAGGCCGACCAAGGCCACGTGACGGAGGCCATCCAATCCATACGCGAGGCGACCCAGCGGGCCCGTGACCAGAACGCCCGCGATCCCGGCAACCATGACAAGCGCTTCACCTTGGCCCAGGCCATCCTGCGTGAGGCCTTGCTGCTCCGACATCAGCAAGCTCCCGAGGCTCATGCCGTCCTTTCCGACGCAACCCGTCTGCTCGCCGAATCCCACCGTGCCAGCCCGTCGGATTCGCGCGTCGCCGTCGATGATGCACGGGCCCTCGATGCCCAGGCCGCATGGGCCATGGACCGCGGCGACCTCGCCGAGGCAAGCCGTCTCAACGATCACGCCCTGGGCGTCCTCCAAGCCCAGGCAAAGGAGGACCTCAACGAAAGGATGCGCATTGCCCTCGCGACGGCCCTCCTGCGTTGCGGCATGATCCATGCAAGCCGTTCGAGCCCGGACGAGGCCCAACGCTCGTGGTCCGAGGCCCACGACTTGCTAGCCGTCCCCGACGCGGCAGACCTCCCATTCCGGCGCGTCGAAACCCTGGCCAGGATCCTGGGTCAC
>JBJSZF010000311.1:0-2393 GCA_046090125.1 Verrucomicrobiota bacterium | reverse complement strand
GACGCACGGGCACGGACGCCGGGCCGACGCGGACTACCTGCTGCACATCGCCCAGAACATCCAGGGGCGCACCATCTGCGCCTTCGGCGAGGCCGCTTCGTGGCCGGTCCTGAGTTTCGTGAAGAAGTTCAAGGACGACTTCGTCGCCCGAGGCAAGGCGGACGAGGAAGCCCGTGCCCGTGGCGTAGTCCCTTCCCATCACCATTGACCCGACCATGTCGAACGCCGTGACCAACGCCCCCGCCGCGCCGCCGCCCGTGGAGAAAGTCCGCGTGAAGGTGGACGGGCGGGAGATTGAGGTGCCCAAGACGATGCCCGACTGGCAGGGCAAGCCGCAGCCGACGACGATGCTGCAGGCGTGCAAGCTGGCCGGGGTGGAGGTGCCGCACTACTGCTACCACCACAAGCTGCCAGTGGCGGGCAACTGCCGCATGTGCCTCGTGGAGTTCAGCACGCCCATGATGGACCCGGCCACGCGGAAGCCGGTGCTCAACGAGGATGGCTCGCCCAAGATGGCGCGCTCGGTCCTTCCCTACGAGCCGCAGACGCCGCGCGGGGCGATTGCCTGCGCGACGCCCATCTCGCCTGGGATGGAGATCCATGCGTCGTCTCCCGCGACGAAGCAGATGCGCGAGGCGGTGCTGGAGTCCCTGTTGATCAACCACCCCTTGGACTGCCCGATCTGCGACCAGGCGGGCGAGTGCAAGCTCCAGGAATACTCCGTCCAGCACGGGCAGGCCTCCTCCCGCTTCGTCGAGGCCAAGGTTCACAAGCCCAAGGCGGTGGACCTCGGCCCCCGCATCATGCTCGACGACGAGCGTTGCGTGCTGTGCACCCGCTGCATCCGCTTCACGCGCGACATCGCCGGCGACGACGCCCTCGGGATCGTCAACCGCGGCTCGTACAACACCATCGCCGCCGCGCCCGGGGCCACGTTCGACAACAATTATACGCTCAACACGGTGGACCTTTGCCCGGTGGGAGCGCTCACCTCGAAGGATTTCCGGTTCAAGATGCGGGTGTGGTTCCTCAAGGAAACCCCCAGCGTCTGCACGTCCTGCTCCACGGGTTGCAACATCACGGTGGGCTCGCGCGAGGGCGTCGTGCACCGCTACGAGCCCCGCGAGAACGACGCCGTGAACGGGCCGTGGATGTGCGACGCGGGCCGCCTCAACTACCGGTGGATCCACCGTCCGGACCGCTTGGCCAAGGTTGTGGTGCACGGCACCGACTCGACGTGGCAGGCCGCCGTCGCCGAGGTGGTCTCCCTGCTGCGTTCCGCGCCCAAGGGCTCGGTGGCCTTCGTGGCCAGCTCGCGCCAGACGACCGAGGAGCTGTGGTTGGTCTCCCGCATCGCCCGCGCACTGGGCGCCATGACGGACACGGTCGCCCGCGAGGGCGAGCCCGACCGGCTGCTGGTTTCAGCGGACAAGAACCCCAACTTCCAGGGCGCGCGCCTGACGGGCGTCTCGTTCACGGAGGCGGGCGTGACGCTGCCGGAGATCGCCCGGGCCATCGAGGATGGCCGCGTGCGGACGCTGGTCGTGTTGGGCGAGGACGTCACGAAGGCGGGCATCGCTCCCGAGCTTCTCGCGCGGGTGGGGACGCTGGTGGTGTCGGACATTTTGCCGAGCGCGACCACGGCGGCCGCGCACGTGGTGCTTCCTGGGTGCGCGCACGTGGAGAAGCGAGGCACGTTCATCAACGGGAAGGGGCGGGTGCAGCGGTTCCAAAAGGCGATCGAGGCGCCAGGCGACGCGCGCGCGGATTGGGAGTGGCTGCAGGAGGTGGCCGTCGCGCTGGGCGCGGTGGAGCCATCGCGGTCCATCGAGGGGTTGTTCAACCGAATGGCGTCGGACGTGCCGGCGCTGGCCGGGCTCCAGTGGGCGGGCCTGGGCGACCTGGGGGTCTCGGTTCCGGTGTGAGGAGGGAACGCGCATGATCGAGGACTTGCTGAGCCAGCCGACGGTGCAATTCGCGGTGTTTAGCGCCGTGAAGATCGGCGTCGTTTTTGCGGTGGTCATGACCTTCGTCGCCTACGCGGTGCTTGTGGAGCGCAAGGTGTCCGCCTTCATCCAGGACCGCGTGGGGCCAAACCGCACGGCGCCGCCGTTGGCGTTGAAGATCCCGGTGATCGGGAGGTTGTTGCAGTCATGGGGCATGTTCCAGCCCATGGCCGACGGGCTGAAGTTCATGCTGAAGGAGGACTTCACGCCGTCCTACGTTCGCAAGGTGTACTTCTGGCTGGCGCCCGCCGTCACGGTGATCCCGGCCTTCCTGACCCTGTGCGTGATCCCGTTCGGGTCCAACCTGGGCGACCAGAAAATGGTGATCGCCGACCTCGACGTCGGCATCCTCTACACCTTCGGGATCGTGTCGCTGGGCGTGTACGG
>JBJSZF010000310.1:0-8000 GCA_046090125.1 Verrucomicrobiota bacterium | reverse complement strand
CGGCGACGCGGAGGCGGAACGTGGGGCTTTGCCACAGTTGCTGCCAGAGGTACTGCGGGTTGGAGTACACGACGGAGTCGCTGCCGGCCGCGAAGGGGCCGACGCGGTTTTGGTTCACGTCGAGCAACGTGTGCTCGGCGTCGTGGGAGATGAAGCGGAAGCCGCCGTTGACCCCGGTGCGATCCCGGAGGCCGTACCAGTTGTTGGGGCGGGTGTTGCCGAGGAAGTTGGAGATGGGCGCGTCGAGGTTCCCGCCGAAGACGATGACGAGCATGTAGTCGATGAGGTTGTCGATCTCGAGGGGGTTCTCGTAGGCGGGGTTGCGGGAGCCGTCGGGGTTACGGCCCTGGACGCGCCAGAAGGTGGTCTCGGCGTTGGCGGCGGTGATGGCCTTGCAGAGGTTGTAGAGGCGGGTCCATGCGTCCAGCGTGCCGTCCGTCGCGTTGATCGCGTAGGGGCCGGCCTCGACCTTGATCACGTCATAGTCCTCCGGTCGCCCCCCGAAGTACACGGACCCAAAGTTGGCCTCGGGGCGCTCGCAGGAGTTGAAGATGCCCCAGTACACGCCGTTGATGTAGAGGTGGTAATAGTTGCCACGCTCGCCTTGCTGCCCCATGGCCAACTGCGTGTCGCGGGAGAACACGTCGCGGATGAAGACGCCATTCGATCCGTTTCCAGGGTCGAAGCTCCACGAGTAGTTTTGGAAGGTCCGCAGATCGAGGGCGTCGAACTCTTCCACGCCGCCGGCGTGCAACGGAAACCGCAGCGTGTCCACCCCGTAGGCCTCGCGGAAGAAGAAGCGGAACGCGTGCTTCGGGTTGCCCGTCGAACGGCTGAACCCGCCCCGGATGCGCACGCCGCAGTCGGCCTGGAAGCCCGTCCGCCCGTCGGGAAAGATCAGCTCCAACGAGGCCGGGCGTTCCCAGTCGCGCCCATCCTGGCCGGGGTTCGCAAAGATGCCGGTGGGGCCGTCGAACAGGTTCGAGAGCGTGGTCACGAGGCTGAAGCTCGGGAGCGCCTTCAATGCCGGGATCATCTGCGCCGCGTAGGTGGGCGAGTCCACGATCCGCGGGTCCATGCCGTAGTTGTACGTCTGAGACTGGCTGCCGGGCGCGGGCCACTCCGGCCACGGCACCGCACCCGTGGGCGACTGCCGGATCACGTCCCCCAGGAACAAATACGTCTGCGTGTCCACGTCCGACGGTTGCAGCCCCGACTTGAACGCCGCCGCGCGCATCACCGTCGTTCGCGAAACCCGCACCGGCCCTCCATACACGAAGCCCGTCGTCGCCGTCGGCGGCGCGCCGTTCGTCGTGTACCGGATCGTCGAGCCCGCAGTCGCGCACGTGATCTCCAGGTCGAACGGTTGCTCAAACACGCCGCGGTCCACGTTGAACTTCGTGTCCGCCACGAAGTCGCCCACGCCCCCGGCGTTGGCCGCGCCGGGCGACGGTGGGTTGAAGTAGAAGCGTTGCCCCGCCCGCGTCCCGTAGGAGATGTCCGCGCGCTGCGCCGGGTACGTGGGCGCAAACTCCGTCGCCGCCGCCCCCTCCGGCGGGAACAACGCGAGGTACTCGCCATCGGCCGACAAGCTGAAGTTGGCGTGCAGCGGCGCTGCCGCGTTGGTCCGGTTCTTGCCCGAGGCAAACACCACGAGATAGCCGTTGGGTGGGAGGTTGATGGGTGGAAACACCCACTTTCGCGGTTGCGCCGCGTCGTCCGTCAACGACCACCCCTGCAGGTTCACCGCCGCCGTTGCGCCGTTCCACACCTCGACCCAGTCCGAGCGGTCCCCGTCCGAATCCACCAACCCCTTGCCGTTGCTGGCGAGGAACTCGGTGATCGCCACCTGTCCCGTCAGCCGCCCGCACACCACCCAGGCAAGGACTCCCACCCATGCCATCACGCGCCCGTTCTTCATGGAATGCCCCATGAAACGCCCGTGGGAAGCAAACCTCAAGCCATGCAACCATGGCACCGCGTCCGCAGGAATCCCGGCCCACCACGCGGCGGCCCCTGTCACCCTCCCAATACCCGCCGCGCCGCCACGCACAGGAAGGCGCGCCGTTCCGCCTTCAAGGTCCCGCCCACGCGGCGTACCACGCCCCCTCTCAGGGCCACCTCCACCACCGTCGTCTCCCGCGCGTTGCCGTCCGAGTCCCGCCAATGCCGCGTCGCCAACCGCACCTCCTCCACATCCGCCGCCGCAAACCGTCGCGTCCAACCCACCGGTCCCACGGATCGCCGTATCCATGCGTCCGGCCCCGACCGTCCCACCTCGGTCCGTCCCGCCACGGCCAGGCATAGCTGCAAAACGAGCAAGATCCCCGCCACCAGGAACGGAAGGAGGAAGAGCGCCAGCAGCCACGTGGTGGCCCCGCCCAGTTCCATCATCGGCATCCATGCCGCCGGCTGATTGCCGGAGGCACGGAGCATCCAGCCCGCCCACGCGGCGGCGAACTCGATCACAATCGAGTTCCAGAGGACGGAGAATGGGAGGAGCAACCCCGCCGCCAGCCACGACCGCTCGCTGGCCCTCGCCACCCCTCCATCGGGTTCCCATTGCAGCGAACACCCCCACGGCGGCCGGTCCAGGAGCCCCGCTTCGGACGACCGTTCGGACAGCGGCCCGGGCGTTACCTCGTGCGCTGGGGCGTTCACGGCTTCCGCTCGTTCCCCTCCACGCGCGTGATCACGAAGCCCTCGGCGTCAAACAACGCCTCGCCACGCCACGCCGCAAACTCCGCCACCAGCTCCACCTCCGTCTCCGGCTCGCCGATCCCGAACTCCACCGACAACGGCGTCCAACCCTGCGCCGTCCCGTCGAGGTCGGGCACCTCATGCCCGGCCACGCGAAACCCCACGTGTGCGGACGGGTCCGCGCCGCGCACCTGGAACCGGCCGGTCACGCGATACACGCCCGGGTCGAGGAGGACGAGCGCGCGCCACGAGGCCGCGCCGTACCCGTTGGCCATGCGGATGACCAAGGCGTCGCCGTCCGGCATGCTCGCCCGCTCGCATTGGGGAGGGCGTCCATTGCGTCCCCGGCGGGCCTGCGGGGACCAGTTGCGCACGATGGCCGAGGATTCCTTGCCCGCGAGGGCCGGCCTGGGGACGACGGCCGTGACTTGGTTGGTCACGGATTGAAGCCGCGCATGGATGAGGCGGCAGTATTCCTCGACCCATTGCCCGTGCGCGGCGGCGAGGTCGGGCGAATAAGCGGCCAAGGTGGGCCGCAGGCGCTCGCCGATGGCGCGGGCCTGGGCCACGAGACGGTCCTCGTGGAAGACGTTCGTGGCCAGGTGCCCGATGCGCGCCATGTAGCGCCGGCGCCCCTCCGGATGCTCGAGCACGGCGGCGGCCACCTGCGCCCGCATGGGGAAGCGGATCGGCGACGACGTCGGCATCCGTTGCCCAATGCCGAACGTCTGGTCGAGCCCGTGCGGCATGAACACCAGGCGGCCCGTCGCGGGGTCGTCGTAGATGCGGTAATTGTTCCGGTTGATGGCGTACCCGTCCCAGTTGCAGACGATCACGTCCACGGCGACGAGGGAGACGAACCGCTCGACGTCGAGGGCGTTCGTCAGGGCGGCCCAACGGCGGTCGGGGTTGCCCTCCTCCAGGGCCTTCGCGAGGCGGTCCAGTCCCGGGTGCTGGTCCTTGTGCTTGCCCGACACGACGTCCAAGGGGCGCTCAAACACATCCTGGACAAAGCCTCCGTCATACAGGTTGCCATCGTCGTCGCCAAAGTGCTGCTTCACGAACGCCTTGCCCCAGCCCTCGGCGAGGACGTAGAGGCCGAGGTCGCGGCCGTTGACCTCGACCGTGACATGGTCGGTGCGGGGCACCGGCACGCCCGCCTGGCGGTACAGGTCACGGCAGATCGTCTCGCTGACGTACGTGGGGTCCTGGACGGAGTTGTTGAGGGAAACCTTGGGCATTCCGCGGAACGCCTGGCCCTTCGCCTTCTTGGCAAAGTTCAGCGTGAACGCCGGCTTGTCGTCGTAGGGCCGGAAGCTGCCCGCCGCGCCCTTCAGGTGCAGGGCGACGTTCGTGAACGTTTGGTCGCCGCATCGCACCGTCGCCTCGACCTCCGGACGATCCGGGTCCAGCCCCATCCCAAACCCGCGGAAGCGCCGTTGCATGGAGCGCAGGGCGTCCTCGGCCTCCGCCGACAACTCGATGCGGATCCGCGCGAGGTTGGTGGGCAGGGCGGACGCCTTGGGCGCATCGGACATGGCCGTGCGAGGGGGACGCCCCCGTCGTTCCCAGCCCCGTTGATCGCGTTCCCGCAACTGGGCCATCAGATGGCCCTGCTCGGTAAACCACCGCCCGCCCGTCGCCAGGTTGTAGCCCACCAAGGCGAACAGGCACGTCCACAACGCCACCGTGAAGCCCACCCCCCAGGGCGACCGCCGCCGCCGCGGCACTTGCCACGGCGGGGGAAGCGAGGGCGGGGTCCATGCCTCAGGAGGCAGCGGCGGCGGCACCGACGGCAGGGGCGGCGGAACGCGTCCAGATGGGGGCGCCGGGGTTTCTTGGGGAAGTTCGGACATCAAGCCGGTGTGGGGTTGGCCTCGGGCATGACGGGGCCATGCCCGAAGCCCTTGGGATGGGTTTAGTTTTCCAGCAGGTCAATCACGCGCACGCCCAAGTTTTGCTGGCCGGTCGCGGGCGACGCGACCACGTCCAGCACCACGAAGTCCGCCGGTGCATCCGCCGCGAAGGCACGAAACGTCACCGATCCCAACCGCAGCCATTCCGACGTCTTCGAGCTGAGTTGGCACCCGTGGATGAAGCCGGTCAACGACAGTTTCCCGTGGCCGGGCTGGGCGACGCGGTAGGCGGTGTAGCGCGACCGGATTTCGGCGAGCGCGACTTCGGTGGTGGCCGACCCAGTGCTGGCGACGCCGGCCACGCCGCGCGCCTTGCGCAGCGCCCGGCCCATCGGGCCCAGCATCAACGATGCGAGCACCCCGATGATGGCCACCACGCACAGCAACTCCACCAGGGACACGCCGGCGGCGCGGTGCCTTCGATGGCCGGGCCGGACGCTGAAGGGCTGAATGCGCATTGGGATCTTCGTGCGTCGCGGGCCGCAGGGTGCCGGGCGGGACACTCCATCCGTCAAAACGTCTCGGGCACCCCTTCCTCCAGGAAGCGGATGCGGTCGAGCGCCCCTGCGTTGCCGCCCAACTCCCGCAGCCAGCGCGCGGGCTCCTCCATCGACTCAAAGCTGAGCTTGAAGGTCCCGAAGTGCATCGGCACGAACCAGCGCGCACGCAGGTCGAGGAACGCCCGCAAGGCCTCGTCCGGCCCCATGTGAACGCGCCGGAACGGGGCCGGGTAGTACGCGCCGATGGGCAGCAGGGCGACCTCCGGCTGGAGGCGTTGCCCGATGTCCGCAAACCCGTCGAAGTAGGCCGAGTCGCCGGCGTGGTAGAGGCGGCGGCCGCGGCATTCGAGAAGGAAGCCGCCGTAGCCCCGGTGCTCGTCCCGCAGCGTCCGTGCGCCCCAGTGCTTCGCCGGCACGAGGGTCACCTTCCAGTCGCCCGACCCAAACGACTCCCACCAGTGCAGCTCGATCACGCGCCCGAACCCGAGCCGCTTGGCCAGCGGGCCGCAGCCCCACGGCATCACGGCCACCTTCGGCGACGGCAGTCGCCGCAGGGTGGGCTTGTGGAAGTGATCGAAGTGGGCGTGCGTCAGCAACACGAGGTCGATGGGCGGCAGGTCCTCGATCCGCAGGCCCGGCCGCCGCAGTCGCTTCAACAGGAACAGCCAGTTCGCGAAGTTCGGGTCCACCAGGACGTTCAACCCGTTGAATTGCGCGAGGAATGACGCATGGCCTATCCACGTCAACGCCAGCTCGTCGTCCTTCAACGGTGGAAACTCCGGCGTCTTCGTCGAGCCCGTCCGCTTCGTCAGCCAGGCCTTCCACACCATCTCGTGGAAGAACGTCCGGGGGTTGAAGTGGTTCGACGGCGTCAGCTCCTTGAACGAGCGCGGAAGCCGACGTCGGCGACCGGGCGTGGGGCTGGGGTCGGTCGACTTCATGCAACCGGGCTGCGCAAGGGGCTAGTGGTCTGATGCCGCAGCAACGGGGCCGGGGCTCGGTTGGCTGGGAGGCAACGAGGCGTCGGATGGCCCGCGTGTCGGGCGCGACAACTCCCCGGCCAACATCCGCCGCAACTCGGCGAACCGCGCGTCGTTCGCGTCGCTCAGGCGCCCAAGGTTCTCGTGGGCCCCGAGGCAGAACCGCCCGATGTCCTCCTTGCTGGCCAGGCCTTGCGGCAGGTCCTGCCATGGCCCGTCCCCGGGCAGGGGCTCGCCGGCGTCGGCCACGCGCAGCAACGGCAACACGTCCAGGTTCGCAAGCCCGTCCAGGATGCGCGGCCGCGCCCCGTGCAGGACAAACCGGATGAGCGGCACCCCGTCCCGAACCTCCTCCGCCAGGCCCGCCAACGTCCCCGAAAACGTGCTGTCCAACAGCGGGCACCCTGCCAACGCCAGGTGCACCTCCCGCACCCCGTGCTCGGCCATCCGCCGCACCGCCATGTCGAAGTCACGCGCCCGTTCCACCGCCGCCCGGCCGTTGATCCGAAACAAGGCCGTCGGCCCCATGCACGCAAACTGGATTCCTGGAAGGCTCGGTTCCATGCCCTTGCCCACGCTCCCGCCACCCCCTCCCGCCGTCAAGCGGAGGACCGGCTTCGACAGGTGCCACCGGGTTCACGCCCTGCCCGGGCGCCCCCTGCGTCCCCATGGCTCGCACGTCACGGCCGCCGCGTGGAACGTACCACCCGCAGCGCTTCCACTGCCGCGCACCCCAACCCCATCCCCAGCAACATCCCCACCGTCATGCCGCCCCACGCGGCCACGAACTGCCACGGGCTCAAGGGCGGCAGAACGCGCACCGCCGTCCCACCACCGAGCGCCATTCCGCCCACCATCGCCACCGACAACCCCACCATCCCCGCCCCCCAGCCCATCCATCCCGTCACACCACGGCCCCGCGACACCGCGTCCCGCATCCAAGGCAAGCCTCCCACCAGCATCCCCGCCCACATCCAAGGGAACCGCCACCCCGCCTCGAAGTAATGGTGCGCCTGGCAACACAGGCACACGCCCTTCTCCATGACCGGCCCCATCCCCGCGTCCCACCACCACCCCGCCAGCATCAACACGTTCCCCGTCCCCAACATCCCCGCCGTCATCCGTCCCCAGCGCCCGCGCAACCCCGACGCCATCACCCACGCCGCCCCGCTGACGCACGCCGCCGCCATCAAGGCCGCCTGCAACCACCCCAGCGCCCCCAGCCAAATCCCCAGCGGCGCCTGCACCAAGGAACTCCCCGCCACGACCCACTCTTGCCATCCACGCCGCCCCATGCCCGACCCAGCGCTCGCGCCCCCTCCCTTCCCCACCTCAGCGCATCCCGCGCCCCGCACCGCCCGCCAGGCCACCACCACGCTCGATCCCGTCATCAGCAACGCCGCCCACACCGGATGCAACACACCCGCCGCCGCCATCCCCATGCCCAGCACGTTGTACCCCAGCGCAAACACCAGGCTCCCCTCCACCGCCCGCATCGAGCGACGCGCCACCTGCATCGCCTCCACCAGCCCATCCAACCGTCCCGCGCCCACCTCCCCGTCCGCCAACGCCCGCGCCGCCGACGTCCCCTCCGAGATCGCCAGGCCCACGTCCGCCACCCCCAAGGCCAACCCGTCGTTGAACCCGTCTCCCACGAACAACACCCGCCCGCCGGCCGACTGGATCTCGCGCACGCGCCCCGCCTTGGCCTCCGGTGTCATCCCCCCATGGCATCGAACCCGCCCCCGGCATCGAAACCCCTCCAGCCTCTCGGGCGCGTCCCCGCTCAACACCTCCACCGTGCACCCCATCGCCTCCCAACGCCCCACCCGCTCCTCCCATCCCGGCAACCGATGCTCCCGCAGCGTCGCCACCCCCACACGCCGCCCGTCCACCGCCAGCGC
>JBJSZF010000309.1:0-1138 GCA_046090125.1 Verrucomicrobiota bacterium | reverse complement strand
CCCGGGCAGCAACACGGAGGCCGTCACGAGGAAGCCCGTGGCCGCGTCGGCCCCGATGAGGTCGCCGCAGACCTGCTCGCGGACGCAGCGGTCGTAGGGCAGATCCTGCTGGACCGCCCGCACGACGTAGTCGCGGTACGGCCATGCGTTGGGCCGCTCGGTGTTGACCTCGAAGCCGTGCGTGTCGGCGTAGCGGACGACGTCGAGCCAGTGCTGCGCCCAGCGCTCGCCGTGGGCGGGCGAGGCGAGCAACGCCTCCACGACGCGGGCCTCGCGTCCGGGCGCGGCGTCCGCGAGGAACGCCTGCACGGCGTCGGGCGTGGGCGGCAGGCCTGTGAGGTCCAGGGAAACGCGGCGCAGCCACGTGGTGGGGTCGGCCGGGGGCGCGGGCGCATGGCCCTCACGTTCCATGCGGGCGAGGATGAAGGCGTCGATGGGGGACCGGCACCACGCGGGGGCTTGGACGGAGGGCGTTGGAGGGCGTTGGATGGGTTGGAAGGACCAGTGGCGGGAGGGGGCGGGGTGGGTATGGGCCGTATGGGGCTCATAGGGCTCATAAGCCTGAGCGGGCGCGGGCATTCCCGCGAGCACCAGCCCTGCGGCGAGTGCGAGGAGTCCCCGCACCCATCCTACGCCATGTCCCCGGTGGCTCATGTCATCTCCGGCTGCGCCAGGCGCACGTCCGCGACGCATTCGACGTGCTGGGTTTGGGGGAACATGTCCACGGGCTGGACGGCGTTCAGGACGAAGCGGCCGCCGGCGCAAAGGTCCTTGAGGTCGCGGGCCAGCGTGGCCGGGTGGCAGCTCACGTACAGCACCTGGCGGGGCTGGACCCGGCGCAGCAGCTCGATCACGGGCGGGCGGCAGCCGACGCGCGGCGGGTCCACGAGGACGGTCGCCTGGGAGGCGTCGAGCCGCCGCAGGACGCCGGGCAGCAGCCGTTCCGTGTCGCCGGCGACGAACTCGGCGTTGTGCGCGCCTCGTGACTGGGCGTTGCGGCGGGCGGCGCGGATCGCGGGTGCGTCCAGCTCGATGCCCACGACGGATTCGACGGCGCTTGCCAGCTCGATGCCGAAGAAGCCGACGCCGCAGTAGGCGTCCACGAGGTGGCGGGAACCGGCGTCTGCCAGGAATGCGC
>JBJSZF010000308.1:0-6560 GCA_046090125.1 Verrucomicrobiota bacterium | reverse complement strand
CCCACGGGCAACCTCGACTCGCACACGGGCGACGAGGTGATGTCCCTGTTGCTGTCGCTGCGGGAGGAGCACGGGATGACGTTGGTGGTGGCCACGCACGATGCCCACGTGGCCGCCCGCGCCCACCGCGAGGTCCGCCTGGAGGACGGCGTGGTGGCGGGGGTGGGTGATGGATCCCTGGCTTGAGCCCCGCTTCCATCAAGCATCATTACCGAGGGCGAAGGCCTCGAATGGACGAGAGCTGATTCGAGTGCGAGCCGATGGCAGACAGGGTCTTGGATCCGTGCAGGGCATGGTGACACCGCCCAGGCTGGCCGGTAGGAATGCCTCGGCGTTATTGCGTGAAACGCGGCTGCCATCGGGGCGGGGTTGCGATACTTGTGCTTCCCATGCAGCGCGCTGGATGTTGGCATGGGAGGGGGACGGTCTCCGGGTGGGTCGTCCTTGTGTGGCTCTGGGTGGCGCGGGCGGGCGATGTCTCGTGGCCGACGTACCTGGGGGACAAGGCGTCGTCGCATTACTCCACGCTCCGGCAAATCACTCCCGCCAACGTCGGTCGCCTCAAGGTCGCGTGGACGTATCGGTCCGGCGGCGCCGACACCAACAACCGGACCCAAATCCAGTGCAATCCGTTGGTCGTGGACGGCGTCCTGTACGGGACGTCGGCGGACCTGCGGTGCTTCGCGTTGGACGCGGCGACGGGGCGGGAGTTGTGGAGCTTCGACCCGGCACGGGACGCGGGCTTGTCCAAGGCGGGCGTGAACCGGGGGCTCGTGCATTGGGCGGATGGCGCGGGCGGCCGCGTCATCTACGGCAACAGCCACTTCCTCCACGCGCTCGATGCCCGGACGGGGCGACGGGTATCGTCGTTCGGCAAGGACGGGTCGGTGGACTTGATGGACGGGCTGGGCCGGGACGCGCGCGGGCTGTCGTTGATGGCGAACACGCCGGGGGTGGTGTTCGGGGACTTGTTGATCGTGGGGATGCGGCTGGGCGAGGGCCCGGCTCCGGCGGCCCCGGGGCCGATCCGGGCCTACCACCTGCGCACGGGGGCGTTGGTGTGGCGGTTCAACACCATCCCGCAACCGGGCGAGCCCGGGCACGAGACGTGGCCGCCCACGGCCCACCACTACGCGGGCGGGGCCAACGTCTGGACCGGCTTCGCACTCGACGAACGGCGCGGCCTCGTCTTTTGCCCCACGGGGTCGGCGACGTTCGACTTCTGGGGAGGGGACCGCATCGGGAGCAACCTGTTCGCGAACTGCCTGGTGGCGCTGGACGCGCGCACGGGGCGTCGGGTTTGGCATTACCAGGTCGTGCATCACGATCTTTGGGACCGCGACCTGCCCGCCCCGCCGAACCTCGTCACCGTCCGCCATGGCGGCCGACGCATCGACGCCGTCGCCCAGGTCACCAAGTCCGGGCACGTGTTCCTGTTCGACCGCGAGACGGGCACGCCATTGTTTCCCGTGGACGAGGTCCCGGTGCCGGCGTCGGACATGCCGGGCGAGTCCGCCGCGCCGACGCAGCCGGTGCCGCGATTGCCGGCGCCGTTCGCGCGTCAGGTGTTCTCGCATGACCAAATCACGGACATCTCGCCCGGGGCGCGCAGGCACGTGTTGGAACGATTCTCGAAGCTGCGGGCGCACGTGCCCTTCGCGCCGCCGAGCCGCGAGGGGACGATCATCCTGCCGGGGTTCGATGGCGGGGCGGAGTGGGGCGGCGCGGCCGTGGATCCAGACGGCGTGCTGTACGTGAACGCCAACGAGATGCCGTGGGTGCTGAAGATGGTGGAAACCCAAGGGAAGCGGGGCGACGCGATGTCCCGGGGCGACGCGTTGTACCTCCAGGTGTGCGCGGCGTGTCATGGCGTAGACCGACGTGGCAACCCGGCCCAGAACGTGCCGTCGCTCGTGGACGTCGCCTCGCGCCGGACGCCCGACGAAATCCTCGCCTTGCTGCGCACCGGCAAGGGCGTGATGCCGTCGTTCGACTTCCTGTCGGAGGCGCAAAGGCAGGCCTTGATGGACTTTCTCCAGGGTAAGGAGGGCTTAGCCCGCCCGGGCGATCCCGGCGTGGGCGGCGGTGCGGGTGCGGGCCCTAGCGAGGTGGCGGGAACCGGGCTGGGCTCCATCCCCTACACGTCCACGGGCTACCATCGATGGCTCGACACGAACGGGTATCCGGCGCTGAAGCCGCCATGGGGAACGTTGACGGCCGTGGACCTGAACACGGGCCAGCATCGTTGGCAGGTGCCGTTGGGGGAATATCCGGAGCTGACGGCGCGGGGCGTTCCCAAAACCGGCACGGAGAACTATGGCGGGCCGGTGGTGACGGCGGGGGGGGTGGTGTTCATCGCGGCGTCGCGGGACGAGCATCTGCGGGCGTTTGACCGGCGGACCGGGCGCGAGGTGTGGAAGGCTCGTCTGCCCGCCGCCGGGTACGCGACCCCGGCGACGTACTCGGTGGGCGGTCGGCAATACGTGGTGATTGCGTGCGGCGGCGGGAAGATCGGGACCCGCAGCGGCGATGCCTACGTCGCGTTTGCGTTGCCTTGAGGCGGCCTCGTGGAGGTGGGCGTCGTGTCATCACTTCATGCGACATGACAAACGAAACATGCGTGGAGGCATCATGAACGGGACGGGGGCACCTTGCGACTCGGCCATGAAGCCATGGTCTTCGGGGGCGGAGTGCCCTTCGGAGCATGAGCGCACGAACCGCAGCAAAGTGGGTGGGGATGGCATGGGCCGCCGCAGGGGTGGCCTATGGCCAGGGCACCGCCTTCAGCTACCAGGGGCGCTTGTCCGAAGGAAACCGGCCCGCCAACGGGACCTATGACTTCCGCGTATCCCTGTTTGGTGTGGCCACGGCAGGTTCCAGCGTCGCCGGGCCGCTGTCGTTCCCAGGGACGGGCGTCACGAACGGCCTGTTCACGCTGGTGCTCGACTTCGGGAGCGGCGCGTTTTCCTCCGCCTCGCGCTGGATCGAGGTGTCCGTGCGGACCAATGGCGCGGCCACCTTCACCCCGCTGACGCCGCGTCGGCCCATCCTCGCGACCCCGCAGGCGGTGTTCGCAGGCACGGCGGGCACCGCCTTGAGCGTTCCCGCGTCGGCCCTCTCCGGCGTGGTTTCGAGCGCCAACCTGCCCCCGCCCTCCACGGACGGCTCGGGCTTGCTGAACCTGAATGCGTCGCAGTTGACGGCGGGGACGGTGCCAGACGCCCGCTTGGCCGCCTCGGTTGCGCGCGTGGCGGGCGTGGAGACGACGGTGGCGGGCGCCAGCAACGCGTTGGCGGGCTTCACGGTGTCTGCCAGCAACGTCCTGTCGGGTTCCATCGTCGGGTCCAGCAACACGCTCCACGACCGCATCTACAACACCCAGGCCACCTTGCAGGCCCAGGTCAACACGCTGTCCGCGCGCCTGGACGCCTTCCTCGCCGCGTCCTATCCCGCCAACGGGTTGGTCGCGCCGTCCCTGCCCTCGGGCTTGATCATCGCGTCGCCGGTCTCGGCCGACGTGGCGTTGCTGAGCCAAGGCCTGGTGCAGTTCTCGCGCGTGGACGCGCCGCAGTGGACCACGGGGGCGACGTTGAACGCCCCGGGCGCACGGCAGGCGCACGGGGCTGTGTGGACGGGATCCTCGATGATGGTTTGGGGCGGGATCAACGGCACGACGCCCCTCAACACCGGCGGCATCTACGACGCCGGCAACGACGTCTGGACGTCCATCGCCGTCACCCCTACCACCCCCGCCGCGCGACGCGGCCATGCCTTGGCGTGGACCGGCTCCCGCCTCCTCGTGTGGGGCGGCCAATCCGACACCTACCTGGACAGCGGCGGGCAATACGCGCCGAGCAACCAAACGTGGACGGCCACCACCACGCAGGGGGCCCCCAGCGCCCGCACCGAGCACGCCTTCGCATGGACCACCGCCCGCCTGTTCGTCTGGGGCGGCCGCAACGACTTCGGGTTGCTGTCCGACGGGGCCACCTACGACCCCATTGGCAACCTGTGGCAGGCAACCCCGGCCAGTGGCGCGCCGTCGGCGCGGCGCGGGGCGACGGCAACGTGGTGCGGCGACCGGGTGATCGTGTTCGGGGGGCAGGGGGGGGCGGGCGAGGTGAGCACGGGTGCAATGCTGCCGTTCGCGGGCGGGGTGACCCAGGGCGCGTGGCAGGCGCTCTCCACCACGGACGCGCCCATCGCGCGGCAGGGGCACACGGCGGTGTGGACGGGGACGCGCTTGATCGTGTGGGGCGGGAAGGTGGGCGGGGTGCCGCTCAACAACGGGGCGTCGTATGACCCCGCGACGGACACGTGGACGGCGTTGCCCGTGGACAACGCGCCCTCGGCGCGGTCGGGCCACGTGGCGGTGTGGACGGGGCGGGAGATGGTGGTGTTTGGCGGGGAGGACGCGACGGGGGCGTTGGTGACCGGGGGCGGGTACGACCCGGCGACGGGGCTATGGCACAACCTTTCCACGGGAGGGAACGCCTTGGCGCGCCGCGGGCACACGGGGGTGTGGACGGGGGCGGAGCTCGTGGTTTTTGGCGGGCTGGGCAGCGGGTCGTCGCCCTCGGCGATGGGGGCGGTGCAACGGCTGATGCCCGAGGCGACGTGGTATTTTTACAGGAAGCCATGACATGAAGGCGACGAGGACGTGGATGGTGGCGGTGCTGGCGTTGGCGGGGGCGCTGGGGCTGAGGGCGCAGTGGCTGACGCAGACGCTGCAGCTTCGGGCGGGGTGGAACGCGGTGTACCTGCACGTGGACCCGAGCCACCAGACCATCGACGAGATGGTGGCTCCGGACCCGACGTTTGCGGTGGAGGAGGTGTGGCTGTGGCGTCCGGACGTGACGGGGCAGCAGTTCACGACGAGCCCGCAGATGCCAACGACGGGGGACAGCCGCTGGGTGAGCTGGAGTCGGCAGGACGGGGAGGATTCGGCCCTGCGGAGCATGACGGCGGGGATGGCGTACCTGGTGCGGGTGAATGCGTCGTTGCCGGGCCACACGTGGGCCATTCGGGGCAAGGCGGTGGCCACGCGGTACCGTTGGACGAGCACGGGCTTGAACTTCATGGGTTTCCCGGTGCCGGAGGGAGGCACGCCGACGTTCACGGGGCAGCAAGGGTTCTTCTCGAAGGCACCGGTGGAGTTCCAACGCTCGGGGCCGGAGTTTTACCAGTACACGGACGGGGACCTTGGGCCGTCGAACCCCGGGGTGATCTTTGGGCTGCGCAGCGCGACGATGACGCGCGGGGAGGCGTACTGGATCAACACGGGGGATTACTACAACCGATACTTCGGGCCCGTGGAGATCGGGATGCCGGAGTCGGGGCAGCTCAGCTACGGTGATGAGGGCCGAGTGATGGGCGTAAGGATCCGGAACGTCACGTCAAGCCCGTTGACGGTGACGCTGTCGTTGAGGGCGTCGGAGGCGGCCCCGGCGGGCCAGGCGTCCGTGAAGGGCGTGGTGCCGCTGCTGGTGCGGGAGGCGCGGACCAACATGGAGTCGATGAGCTACCCGTACTCGCGGCTGGAGGCGGGACAGTCCAAGTCATGGACGTTGGCGGCGGCGGGGTCGGTGGGTGCGGACGCGGAGATCATCCTGGGTGTGGACCGGTCGGCGATGACCGGCAATGCGGGGGATTTGTTGGCGGGGGTGCTGCGGTTCACGGACTCGCTGGGGTACTCGCAGGTGGACGCGGGCGTCACGGCGAAGGTGGGGATTTATTCCGGGCTTTGGGTGGGGGACGCGGTGGTGACGCAGGTGGGGCAATACCTGAAGAAGTACCAGAAGGGTGCCAACTCCGCTCCGGTGCTGGGCCCCGATGGGAAGTATCAAGTGCAAGGCATGGACACGTCGCTGACGGGGGTGTCGATGGCGTACCCGCTGCGCTTGATCGTGCACAATCCCGGGACGGGCTCGGCGCGGTTGATGCAACAGGTGTACTTGGGGATGGATCGTTCGACGAACCCGGTGGTGGCGCGGCGGGAGGGGGCGTTGAACCGGAACTACCTGAAGGACTCGCGCCGGATCAGCGCGCCGCACCTGCCGTTTTCGAGCGCGAACAGCGGATGGGCGTTCTCGGGGCCGATTGCTCCGGGGCGATCCGTGACGGCGTCGGTGACGACGCGGTTTGACGACGGGGAGTCGAACCCGTTCCTGCACGCGTATCACCCGGACCACGACAACCTCGACGGGGCGCGCGCGCAGACGATGGCGCAAGGTGCGGAGTCCTACGGGTTGGTGCGGACGATGACGTTGCAGTTCATGCCGCCGTCGGACGACTTCGACTCGCGGACGGCGGCGGGGCAGACGTTGGGGGGAGCCTACGCGGAGTCGGTGAGCGTCCGAGGGTTGGCGCGCGGCGGGGGCAACGTGGACACGCGGACCTTCGAGGCGCGGGGGACGTTCGTTTTGAACCGGATATCGACCGTGCCGACGTTGTCGTCGGCCACGTCACCCTGAGCGAACCAGCCAGCCATTCCCCATCCCCCAGGACACGCGATGCACGCTCCACCGAAGACTCCCATGAAGTCGGCCACCCTTGCCACC
>JBJSZF010000307.1:0-13602 GCA_046090125.1 Verrucomicrobiota bacterium | reverse complement strand
ACTGCTCGGCGAGTGGAAGGACGATGAGCCGGGAACCTTCGGGCGGCGTCCCCAGGAAGGCGACGCCCCGGAGGAGGTTTGGAGGTTTGGCTCGAGCTCCGCCCTTCCCCGGGGCGGGCCAAGGTTTGCAGTGGTTGTCTCCAGCCCGTCGATGCGGTCCATGACACCGAGGAGCGATGGGTCCGTGACCTGCGACTCCTGGGGACGCCCGTGGTTCTCTTGGTTCACCGGTGCCGCCTGGCTTGCCCTCGCTGCGGTCCCAAGGTCGAGCACCTCGACTGGCTGGGGCGCCACCAGAGGGTGACGCGCCGTCTGGCCGAGAGCGTTGCACGGCTGGCCCGGGTGCTTCCGCTCAAGCACGTGGCGGAGCACTTCCGCCTGCACTGGACCACCATCAAGGAGATCGACAAGCGATGCCTCCAGGAGACGCTCGGTGCCCCGGACCTTGGGGGCCTGGAGGTCATCGCCATGGACGAGTTCGCGATCCAGAAGGGGCACCGCTACGCGACCATCGTGGTCGAGCCCCGCCGCGGGCAGGTGCTCTGGGTGTGTCGTGGCCGGGGCCGCGAGGACCTGCGCCCCTTCTTCGAGGCCCTTGGCGAGGAGGGCCGCTCCCGGATCAAGACGGCGGTCATGGACATGAGCGAGGCCTTCTCGGAGGAGGTGCGCCACCCATGCCCCAACGCCGAGATCGTCTATGACCTGTTCCACGTCGTGGTGAAGTATGGGCGGGAGGTCGTGGACCGCGTCCGCGTGGACGAGGCCAACCGGCTGGCGGCCGACAAGCCGGCTCGCTCCGTGGTGAAGGGCTCCCGGTGGTTGCTGCTGCGCAACCGGGAGAACATCGACCCGGGGGATCGGGTCCGGCTGGCCGAGCTGTTGAGGGCCAACCGGGCCTAGGCGGCCGTGCATGTGCTCAAGGATGACCTGAAGCAGCTCTGGCAATACAAGCACGAGGCCTCCGTCCGGAAGCGCTGAAAGGGGGTGGTATCGGCGGGCGATGCGCAGCCGCATGGCCCCCCTTGAAGAAGTTCGCCCAGAACCTGAAGGGGAAGCTGGATGGCGTCCTCTCGCACTGCCGATGGCCCCTGCACACGAGCCGGCTGGAGGGCATCAACAACAAGATCAAGGTCATCCAACAAACGGCCTATGGATTCCGTGACGACGAGTGTTTCTTCCTAAAAATCCGACAGGCCTTCCCCGGAAGTCTGTGACGAACCAAAAAAAGGGCGCAGCCGAAGCTGCGCCCGTGAGAGGGAATCCGATCAACGACGCCAAAATTAGGCGCTGCGACGGCGCCAGAGGCCGAAGCCGACGAGGCCCAAGGCTGCCGCAGCAGCGTAGGTCTCAGGCTCAGGAACAACGGTGAAGTCGCCGGCGAGGATCTGTGTGTTAATAGCGGGATTCACACCACCATAGAGGCCATTCACGACGACCCAATACTTACCAACGCCAACCGGGACCGTCGTCGAGCCAGTGGAGGTGAATTTGGCTTCGGTAGTAACCACACCGAAAGCGGACGAGGCGTTTTGGGAAGTGGTGCCCGCGATGTTTGCCACCCACGTTGACCCTGCGAGCGTCGAGCCCATCCGAAGCTCGGCAGGAGCCGACGGAGCCACGGTTGGGGTGGCGGCCGCCCAGGAGCCGGTAGCATTCGCACTCACGGTAACGCTCAAACCAGTGGGGGTCAAGGTCGCTCCGAAGTTGCCGCTGGCCTGGGAGTTGTTTGGAGGTGTACCAAGGTTGACGACCGGGCTCAGGACACCCGAGTAAGGAGCGATGAACGTCGAAACTTGGGCATTCGCTGCCACAGCTCCAACCCACACCGCCACCCCAATACGGGCCATATTGGTAAGATTCATATCTTTTTTTTTTGACTGACTTGTCCAGCTACTCTCTGCGGAGATCTAACCATTGGCCGCATTGGCCGCGCAAGTATTTTTTGGAAATTTTGAACGTGCCCAAGAAGCATGGAACGGGCTCGTCACATAGGCATCTAGGCGGGTCCGTCTCGAAGCGCCGAGACGGATTCAGGGGCGGGGCGGGAGGCGCTCCCGATGCAAGCGAGAGACGTTCTCGGGTACGCCAGCACTGGTGAGGGATCGCCATGCATCGCGGGTGATCTGGAGGTCTTCGATGCCAGAGGACGAGCACACGACGCCGGTCGCTCCGTTCCTGCCAACCCGCAGGCGACCGACAACCCGCGACCACGCTTCCCGCCCGGGCTTTGGGTCCCCTCCCTCTTGCGAGGCCAGGACCAACCACGCAAACGGGAGCGACCTGAGGTCAATGCCCGCCCTCCGGGCGAACCGGACCCAGTGACCGTCGGTGAAGGCCCGGGGCGGCGGGGTCGCGAACTGATGGCACCAGTCACGCTCGCGGCCCCGTGCCAGCAGTGGGCACGATGACGCGTGAGTGCATGGCGCGATGATGTCGTGGGAATCCTTCAACCGTTGGCGAAAGCCTTGAAGTCGCCGCGACACGGCGTGCGTCCCAGGCTCGACCCACAGGACGGCGGAAGCCGTCGCGACAAGGGACAAGAGCCTTGCCTCGGCGCGGGGGTCGAGCTCGTTGCAGACGTGGCTGAGGACCACCACCGCCCCATGGGCGGTGTCCGGCGCCGTTTCCATGGGATGCACGGCAATCGCGGGAAACGCCTCACGGGCGCGGCGGGCCGCGAAGCCCACGGCGCAGGGCGACCGGTCGTGAAGCTGCAAGGTGTGCAAGGTGGGATAGGCTTGGAGGACGCGCCGGCCCGCGACGCCGCTTCCACAGCCCCAGTCGAGGACGCGATCCACGGCCGCTGGCGGAGTCCATCCGATGTCTCGGAGGTCCGCTAGGACGGCATCCCATTTCCATCCGATGCGCTCCCCAAAGGTGACGTCGTACTGGGCGAGGTCCTCGTCGCAGGTCCAGTATGCGCGCCGCGAAGGCTTGCCTTCGAGAAACGTGGCCCGGAGGCGGTCCAGGATGTCCCAGTTGAGGTCCTCGAAGTTCACGGCGTCGGCGACGCGGGGGAAGCAGTGGCCAAGGCGGGAGCCGCGGCCCCGGGGACCGTGAGCGGGATGCGAAGAAGCTGGGCGAGGCGTTGAGAGGCGACCCCATAGAACGCCGCGAGGGCGGCCGCGCGGGTTGCCGCCCCGGGCGATGGCTCGCCCCGACGAACGGCGGAGATCATCAGGTTCTTGGACGTGTGCTCGGGCGAAATGAACTCCAAGACGCGCGCCTCGTATCCGGCGGCCTCCAGCAGGGCGGCGCGCAACGCATCCGTGACAAACTCCGCCTCGCGCTGGAACAGGATCCCGTGTCGGAGGGCGTCCCCCAATGGCTCCGGCGCGGACATGACGCGGGCGACCTCACGATGGCAACACGGGGCGGCCACGATGAGCCGGGCACCGGCCTGCACGCCCTTGGCCAGGGCATCGTCCGTGGCCGTGTCGCAGGCGTGCAAGGCCACGACGATGTCGGCACTGGTGACGGCCGTGGAACCAATGGTGCCGGTGACGAACTGAAGGCCGTCCATGGCATGGGCGGCGGCGATGCGATTGGCGGCCTCAGCGAGTTCGGGGCGTCGCTCGACGCCGATGACGCGCACGGGTCGTGCGAGGGTTCGCCGAAGGTGGTCGTGGAGGGCGAAGGTCAGGTATCCCTTGCCACAGCCCATGTCGAGGGCCACGGGCGGCCGGTCGGAGGGCAGGTTGCAGTCGCGAAGGAGAGGGGCGACCAACTCGACGAAGCGGTGGATTTGGCGGTACTTGGCCTCCATGCCGAGCCGGACGCGGTCATCGGGCCCGGTGACACCGAGGTCATGGAGCCATGGGTGCTCGCGCGGGGCGAGGAGGCGTTGCCGTGGTTGATCGTGCGAGAGTTCGGGCGGTTGGGCATCCTCGACGGGCCCCGGGACGAGGCGCGGGTTGCGGCCCTTGCGCACGTTGAGGTGGAGCGTGCCGGTGGTGGTGGAGAGGAACGCGTCCGAGAACTCCTGTCCGACGAGGTCCCGGACCAGGCCGGCGGCGTCGGCGGGCGCGAGGTTCTTGGTGATGTCGCGGGTGGCGTGGCGGTAGGTGAAGGACCACGAGACCGAGCCACGCAGGCGGACGGGGCGGACGAAGACGTTGCGAAGGGAACGGTCGCGGCCATTGGGGCCGCCGAGGTTCAGGCGGACGAAGGTGCCGTCCTCGGCGGCCGCCCGGAGGCGATCGAAGAACTGTTCCTTGAAGGGGTGTTCTGTCACGCGAAGTCGTACACGACGGCCTTCACGCAGACCTTCTTGAACACCTTCTCCACGAACTCGACGTGCCGCGGATGGACCTGGTAGGTGTCCTGGGTGGCCTTGTCGGGGAAGACAAGGTTGAGGGCAACCTGGTAGGACTGGTCCACGACGGGCCGGTGGGACCCGACCATCTTGCCGGCGTGGTAATGGAGGAGGCCCGGGATGTCCCGGAGGTATTCATGGCACCCTGCGAGCAGGGCGTCCGCCGCGCCGGGTTGGACGGGGTCGGTCCAGAAGATGACAACGTGGGAGAACATGGGCGAAGGGGTTACTTCATCCGGTCGAAGTTCTTCTTGAGGATTTGCCACGGGGCGAGGCCGGCGACCTTGGATTGGTAGTCGGCGATGATGGCGGCCTCGTTGGCGTTCTTGGTGGGGCGCTGGACCTTGTAGAACACGCCAAACTTGCCAGGGGAGAGCTCCTCGCCGAGGCGATAGGCGGCGTACTCGTCGGTGACGTCGTGTTCCTTGGGAACCTCGGCGAAGACGCCGCCCTTGCGTGGGGTGGAGTTGTCGAAGGCTCCCGGGTAGAACTCGACGCATTCCGAGAGGACCTGGATGAACCCGAAGCCGTCATGATCCATGGCCTGCTCCATCATGGCGAGGAGGTGGTTGGGGCTGGTCGAGGAAGTGCGGGCGACGAAGGTGGCGCCGGCGGAGATGGCCTGCTTGATGGGGTTGATGGGCCGGTCCTTGGCTCCCCACACGTCGGTCTTGGACTTGAAGCCGATGGGCGACGTGGGCGAGGTCTGGTTCTTGGTGAGGCCATAGACGTTGTTGTCCATGACGACGTAGGTGAGCTTCACGTTCTTGCGGGCGGTGTGCGTGAAGTGATTGCCGCCGATGGAGAAGGCGTCGCCGTCGCCCCCAAATACGAACACATGCAGGTCGGGGCGGCTGAGGGCCACCCCAGAGGCGAACGGCAGGGCGCGGCCGTGGATGAAGTGCGCCCCGTGGGCCTGGACGAAGTAGGGAAAGCGGGAGGAGCAACCGATGCCGGCCACGGTCGTGATCTTCTCGTGGTGCATGCGGCGCTTCTCAATGAGCTTGAAGTACAGCGCGAGCACGGAGAAGTCGCCGCAGCCGGGGCACCACGTCGGGTGGTCGGCGGAGACGTCCTTCTTGGTGAGGGGCTTGCGGTCGGCGTCCGTGAGGGGGACGACCGGGGCGGCATTGGTGTTGGCGCCGCGCGGGACGACGGCGAAGGGGATGGACATGTCGCTCATGGCATGGAAATCAGGATGAAATGCGGGGGATCAGCGTCCTTGCGAGGGTTTAGGCGGTCGCGGGGCGGATGCGGTCGAGGATCTCGCGAACCTTCCAGGTGAGGCCGTCAGACTTGGTGACGCCGTCGAACTGGGTCTTGGGATAGCGGGCGCGGAGCAGGGCTCCGAGCTGGCCGATGCCGACGAGTCCCTCGTCATTGAGCTCGACGACGAAGACGCGGGAGAAGCCCTCGAAGATCTTGTCCAGGCCGTTGGGCAGGGGGCTGATGTGCTTGATGTGGACGCCGGACACCGCGATGCCCGCCGCGCGGGCCTGCTTGACGGCCTCCTGCACCGGTCCCTTGGAGGAGCCCCATGAGACGAGCAGCACCTTGCCTTCGGCCGGACCATAGACCTCCGGGGTGGGAATCTCGGCGGCCAGCGCGAGGAGCTTCTTGCGGCGCTTGGCCGTCATCGCGACATGGAGCTTGGGGGAGCCGGTGGGATGGCCCAGCTCGTCGTGCTCCAAGCCGGTGACCACGGGATACTTGCCGCTGGCCACGCGCGTGCCAGGGGCGATATGGCGGGTGACGCCGTCGGGCGCAGCGAGGTCGTAGGGCTTGTGATCCGTGACGGCGCTGAAGTCCGGGCTGATGTCCTGGACGACCTTTTCAAGGTTGGGTTCTGGAAAGGCCTCGATGCGGCTGGCAATGCCTTGGTCGGTCAGGATAAGGACCGGCGTGGAATACTTGCGGGCGATGTTCACGGCCTCGATGGCGGTGTAGAAGCAATCCTCGACGGTGGCGGGGGCGATGACGACGCGCGGGCTGTCGCCGTGGCCGCCGTACACGGCGATGTTGAGGTCGGATTGCTCGACGTTGGTGGGCATGCCCGTGGAGGGGCCACCGCGTTGAACATCGACGACGACGAGCGGCATCTCCGCCATGACGGCCCAGCCGATGGCCTCGGTCTTGAGGGAGATGCCGGGGCCGGAGGATCCGGTGACGGCGACACGGCCGCCCCAAGAGGCTCCGATGGCCATGGAAACGGATGCAATCTCGTCCTCGCATTGCTGGAACTGTCCCCCGTACTTGGGCAGCTCGCGGCGGAGCAGCTCCATGATGTCGGACCACGGCGTGATGGGATAGCCAGCGCCAAAGCGGACCCCGGCGGCGATGAGTCCGTAGGCGAGGGCCTCGTTGCCCGACATGACGACCTGGGAGTGGCCGACATTTTCGCCCGGCTTGAACCGGAACAACTCCGGCGCGGTAGCGAGGTTGTAGTTGTAGCCGAAGTTGAAGGCGGCGAGGGCGGTCTCGGCGATCTTGGGATCCTTGCCCGTGAAGCGCTCCTGAAGCAGGCGGTGGAGCTTGGGAACGTTGAGGTCGAACATCTTGGCCAGCAACCCCAGGGCGAAGACGTTCTTGCCCTTGTCCCGGCCGGTGCCGCCGATGGCCTCGACGGTGAGGGAGGAGATGGGGACGCCAATGTGGCGATACTTGGCGAGGTTCTCGGCAGGGATGGCCTCGGGCTTCAGGTGGTCGGAGTCGTACAGGACGATGCCGCCCTTCCGGAGCGAGTTGACGTGGTTGAGGTAGGAATGGTCGTAGAAGGCGAGGAGCATGTCCGCCTCGTCGCCCGCCGAGAGCACCTCGCCCGAGCCGATGCGCACCTGGAAGATGGAAGGCCCGCCGGAGATGGTGGAAGGGATGGTCATGAAGGTCATGACTTCCTGCTCCGACCGTCCAGCGAGGCGGGCAAGGAAGCCGCCGATGGCCTGGATGCCGTCCTGGGAATTGCCTGCGATCCGGATGACGGCCTCGGCGATGCTCGAGACCGGGGGTTGGCCACCCGAGGGGGAGGCGACTGCTGCGTCACTCATCGAAGTTCCTGTGCAAAATGCCGCCCGCGCGCCCGGCGGCCATGTTCGCGGCCTGCCCGGAATCAAGGGCGAATCGTTCAGGCTTCATGCTACCGGCATGTCCGGCAGGGTCAAGGACGAGGGCGGGCGGTTCCCCGTGCCTCCCGAGGTTGTCGGTGTTCCCAAGCACGGCCTGGCGGTGCCGGCGGCGTCACCAGCGGATCTTTTCGGGGAAGTATTCCCGGATGAGATCCTCGTAGAAGGGTCGCAACGCGACGGCGTCCGGCTTGGAGTGGCTCTTTGTGTAAAGGTCGTAGGGATTGAAGTCCCGGACGGCCGAGAGGAGGCGGCGGTCGTCGTCGTTGCAAAGGTGGTCGTACTCGTTCTCCCGATGCCACGGGTAAAACGAGTGATAGCGCAGCATGTAGAGTCCCTCGATGGGGAGGTAATCCTTGCAGACGTGGTAGATGTACTCGTCGTGGCCCCAGGACAACGCCACCTTGTCCAAGCCGCATCCTTCCTCATACACGCCGTTCCGGGACTGGAGGCGCGCGTCCTTCGAGTCCGGGTTGGCCTCGAAGAACCGGGGGAAAACAATCTTGGGCGAATAAGCGCAGCCGGTCGGGAAGGTGTCGCCCACGACCGCCCACTGGGGCTCGCCCCACAGGCAGAGGATCTTGCCAAGGTCATGCACGAAGCCCGTCAGGATCATCCAGCGCGGCTTGCCATCGCGCCGCAGTTGCTCGGCGGTCTGGAGCAGGTGCTCGAGCTGCGACATGTCCGTGTCCGGGTCGCTGTCGTCCACGAGCTGGTTGAGGTACTCGGCGGCCTCCCAGACGCCCATCTTCATGCGGCTGAGGCCCAGGAACTCGCGGCGCTTGGCTAGGGAGAACTCGTGTGTCTGATGCGTGTGGTTCAGCCGGTAGAACTCCCGCACGGACGGGCGGGCGTCGGCCTCGTAGTTTCGGAACTCGGACTGCCTCTTCTCCGGGTCATGGCCGACGGAGGGCTTCCTTGCCTGCTCGCATTCCTCGGCCGTCTTGCCGGGCTGGGAGTAGCGCCCTTTCACGAAGTCCTCCCATTCGTCCAGGCTTTGGAGGGGCTGACCGTCGCGGGATGTCGTCGTGTCAATGCTCATGGCGTTTCTCGTTGTTGGCAGGCTACGAATCCCGCCCGTGGCGTGAAAGCACGAAGAAGGCGGCGCGAGCAGCGGCCCTCCGTCAGATCGCGTCCATTGATGGCGACGGTGCGGGCATTGGGTGATTCGATTCACGCAGGCGGGCCCAGTGGCCGCACAAGGAGGACATGCAAGCTTGCATCCATGGTGCCCCACCCCAGTCTCGGCCCGGTGAGGTTTCCCACGACATGAACAAAGCGAACGGCCGCGACTATCCGTTGCTGTTGGCCGGGCAGTTTCTCGCGGCGTTCGGGGACAATGCGATCCTGGCGGTGATCCTGGGGCAGTTGACGCTGTTGCGGAAGTCGGGGGCCATTTCGGAGGAGGTGCTGCGCGGTCGGGGTGCGTTGTACACGAGCCTGTTGTTTGTCCCCTATGTGCTGCTGGCGCCGTTGGCGGGGTATCTGAACGACCGCTTTTCCAAGACGACGTGGCTGGTGGGGGGCAACGCGGTGAAGGTCCTGGGCACGGCCGTGTGCGCATTGAGCGTGTGGCTGGGGTACGTCTGGCAGGCGCCGGGCTACCTCATCGTGGGGATTGGAGCCTGCATTTATGGGCCGGCCAAGTACGGCATCCTGCCGGAAATCCTGCCTTCCGAGCGGCTGGTGAAGGCGAACGGCACGGTGGAGCTCCTGACGTTGCTGGCGATCATCACGGGGGCGATCGGCGGCTCGGTCATGATCGACCGCCTGTCGGTGCAGGCGTGCTACGGGGTGTTGCTGGGCGTGTTCGGCGCGGGGCTGATGTTCAACCTCCTGATGGGGCGGACGCCGTGCACGCCGTCGGTGCGCCTGGCGGCGAGCGTGCGGGAGTTTGCGGCCCACGGGCGGGACCTGCTGGTTCATCCCCGGATGGCGCGCGTGTTGCTGGGCACGGCGTTGTTCTGGGTGTGCGGCGCGGCCATGAAGATCAACTTCCAAGCCTGGGGGCTCGACGTGCTGGGCTTGAAGGACAACACCCAGATCTCGCTCCTGGGCCTGTGGTTGTCCGTGGGCGTAATGGTGGGCAGCGTGCTGGCCGGGCAATGGCATCGGGTGGGCGACCTCGCCCGGACGCGGTGGTACGGGGTGCTGCTGGTGGGGACGCTGGTGGCGGTGGGGCTGGTGGAGAAGGTCCCGTTCCTCCGCGCGGGCCACGTGGCGGGGGGGCTGACGTGGTTCCCGGGGGTGATGGCGTTGCTGGTGGCGGCGGGGGTGGCGGCGGGGTTGTTCCTCATCCCGTTGAACGCGGCGTTGCAGGCGGAGACGGAGCCGACACGGATGGGGAAGACGATCGCAGTGCAGAACCTGTGCGACAACGTGGGGATGCTGCTGGCGGGCGGGTTGGTGGCGGCCTGCGTGCACGCGGGAAAGTGGTTTGGGACGCCGGTGAGCGCGGGCGGCTTCTTCCTCGTGTTGGCGGCACTGGTGGGGCTGGCGTTGATCGCGCTGCGCATTCCGGTGCGCACGGCGTCGTAAGCAGGGACGTGTGGGCGGGCGATGTTTCGATCCGATGAAGACCTTGATCCGATGGATCCTGACGGCGTGGTTCCGATTCAGGGCGTTTGACACCGGGGTGTTGGCGACGAAGGGGCCGGTGTTGCTGGTGCCCAACCATGTCTCGTGGCTGGACTGGGCGTTCCTGTACGCGCTGCTGGACGACGACTGGAAGTTCGTGACGAGCGCCACGACGGCGGAGGCATCGTGGTTTCATCGAAAGATCATGGTGAACCGTCGGACGTTCCCGGTGGATGCATCCTCGCCGTATGCGGTGAAGCGGATGGCGGAGTTCATGGCGGGCGGCGGGCGCCTGGTGTTGTTTGCGGAGGGGCGCATCTCGCTGACGGGGGCGCTGATGAAGATCTACGACGGCACGGGCTTCCTGGTGCACCGGACGCAGGCGCGGGTGATCCTGTGCCACTTGCGCGGGGCGGTGCGCGTGCCCTTCGTAAGGCACACCGGCTGGACCCGGTGGTTTCCGAGGGTGACGGCCCACTTCAGCCCGCTCCTGGAGCCACCGCGGTTCCATGGGCTCCCGGCGGCGGTGGCCCGGCGGCGGGCGACGGCGTGGATCCGGGACCGGATGCTGCGCCAGCAATACGAGGCGGAGATGGCGTTGGGCCCGACGCACGTGGTGGCGGCGGTGGCGGAGGCGGCGTGGAACCAGCCCAAAAAGGAGGCGTTGGAGGACATTCGCCAGGATCCGTTGACCTATCGCCGGTTGATGGTGGGCATTGACGTGCTGGCATGGCGCCTGGGGGCCTTGCTGGCCTCGACGCCGCCGGGCGGGCGCGTGGCGGTGCTGCTGCCCAACGTCAACGCGGCGCCCGTCGCCCTCCTGGCGATGATGGCGATGCGTCGGGTGCCGGCCATTCTCAACTTTTCCTCGGGCATCCCCGTGATGCGCACCTGCCTGGAGCTGGCGGGTTGCCGCCAGCTCGTCACGTCCCGGGTCTTTGTTGAGAAGGCCAAGATCGACGTGGGAAGGCTGGCCGGGGGAAACGTGGAGGTGTTGTACTTGGAGGACGTGGGCGCGGGCGTGCCCGGCTGGCGCAAGCTGGCGCGGCTGGCCACCAACACGCTTCGCTGCGGCGGCCGCTGGCGCGCCCTGGAGGCACGGCCTGACGAGTCGGCCGTGGTGTTGTTCACCTCGGGATCCGAGGGCGTTCCGAAGGGGGTGGAACTAACGCATCGCAACCTGCTGGCCAACGTGCGGCAGATCACCGTGCACCTGGACGTGACGGACCACGAGCGCTTCTTCAACGCGATGCCGTTGTTCCACAGCTTTGGCCTGACGACGTGCACGTTGTTCCCGCTGATCCGGGGGGAGTACGTGTTCTTGTATCCGTCGCCGCTGCATTACCGGGTCGTGCCGGCGCTCGTGTATGACAAGGCGTGCACGGTGGTGGTGGGCACCAACACGTTCCTCAACGGCTACGCGCGCCGGGCGCACCCCTACGACTTCAACTCCGTGCGCTACCTGGTCGCCGGGGCGGAGAAGCTCCAGGAATCCACCGCCAACACGTGGGCGCGCCAGTTCGGCGTCCGCATCATCGAGGGCTATGGCGCGACGGAGTGCAGCCCCGTCTTGTGCGCCAACTCCCGCATCGAGCCGCGCTTCGGCTCCGTGGGCCGGTTCCTGCCCGGCATCGAATTCAAGCTTGAACCCGTGGCGGGCGTGCCCGAGGGCGGGCGGTTGCTCGTGCGGGGCGACAACGTGATGAAGGGCTACCTGAACCCGGACGCGCAGGCGCGGTTCCTGGCGTTGGGAGGATGGTACGACACGGGCGACATCGCGCGGGTGGACGACGACGGGTTCGTCTTCCTCCTCGGCCGCCTCAAGCGCTTCGCCAAGGTCAGTGGCGAGATGGTCAGCCTTGCCGCCATCGAGGAGGCCTTGGATGGGGCGTTCCCCCAGCATGGCCGGCGCTGCGAGGTCGCCGTGGTCGCCGTCCCCAGCGACGCCAAGGGAGAGAAGCTCGTCGCAGTGACCCAGTCACCCGACCTGACGATGCCCGAAATCCGGGAGGCCATTCGTGCCAAGGGCCTTGGAAACCTCAGCGTGCCACGCGATCTCCGCGTGATGCGGGAGATCCCGAAGCTGGGGACTGGGAAGACGGATTATCGCGCGGTGCTTGCATGGGTGACCGCACAGGGTGACGCATGATCCTGCGGGGAGCGCTGGTTGGCGGCGGCGCGCGGACAACGAGCGGCCCAACCCTCGCTGCCTGTTCCCGGCTTCCCCGTTGACGCACCCGGGGCATCCCCACAACGTGTCGCCCGCGCGTTGCCACGAAATGAAGTCCGTCCTGTTCGTTTGCACCGGGAACACCTGTCGTTCGCCCATGGCGGAGGGCTTGGCGCGCCTTGCCACGGCGGGGATGCCAGGCTGGCAGGTGGCGTCCGCAGGCGTCGGGGCCGCCAACGGCCAACCCGCCAGCACCCACGCCGTGACAGTGATCCGGCAACGCGGAGGCGACATCGCCGGACATCGGTCGCGGCGGCTGACGGCGTCGATGGTCCGGGAGGCTGACTACATCTTCGCCCTTACGCGCGGGCACGCGGAAGTCGTGGCTTCCCTGCATCCCGAGGCGGTGGAAAAGCTGTTCCTGCTCCGAGAGTTCGATCCCTCCGCCGCGCCCCATGAACGGGACATCTCGGATCCCATCGGCGGCCCATTGGACGAATATCATGAGTGCTGCCGGCAGATCGAGGCAGGCGTGCGTTCCGCCCTGGCGTTCATCGAGGAGCATGAGGCGGCCCGCGACATGGCGGACTTCGCCATGGGGTCGGACCACGCGGGCTTCGCATGGAAGCAGGCACTGAAGCCGCTTCTGGAAGCCAAGGGCCTGCGCGTCCTCGACCTCGGGACGCACTCGGCGGAGTCCGCAGACTACCCAGACTACGCTCAGGCCGTCGGCCAGGCCGTGACCTCGGGCAGGGCCGTCTTCGGGTTGCTCGTGTGCGCCACGGGCATCGGCATCAGCATCGCCGCCAACAAGGTGCCCGGCATCCGCGCCGCCCTGGTCTCCTCCGTCGAGGTCGCCAGCCTGTGCCGTCGGCACAACGACGCGAACGTGCTTTGCTTTGGGGCCAAGACCACGCCGCCGGCCGATGCAGCGGCCATGGTGGAGGCCTTCCTCGGATCGGATTTTGAAGGCGGCCGCCATGAGCGCCGCGTGCGGAAAATCGAGAACACCATGTCGAACGTGATCCAACAGGTGGACCCCGCCATCGCGGAGGTCATCGCCAGCGAACGCCGTCGCCAGCTCGAGAACATCGAGCTCATTGCCTCCGAGAACTTCACCAGCCTGGCCGTCATGGCCGCGCAGGGGAGCGTCCTCACCAACAAGTACGCCGAGGGTTACCCGCGTCGGCGCTGGTATGGCGGATGCGAGCACGTGGACGTGGCGGAGCAACTGGCCATCGACCGCGCCAAGCAGTTGTTCGGGTCCGAGCACGCCAACGTCCAGCCACACTCGGGCTCGGGCGCGAACATGGCGGTGTACTTCTCGATGCTGAAGCCGGGCGACAAGATGTTGACGATGGACCTGTCGCATGGCGGGCACCTGACGCACGGCAACAAGGCGAACTTCTCCGGCAAGTTCT
>JBJSZF010000306.1:0-2421 GCA_046090125.1 Verrucomicrobiota bacterium | reverse complement strand
ACCAACTCGCCGCCCGAGCCAACGAAAACCCGGGCGTCCGCCAGCTCCAGCGCGAGCAGGCTGCCCCGCATCCGCACGTTGGCCTCGCCAACATTCGGGTTCCTGACCTCCTCCACGACCGATTGGGACATCCGGACCGTGGCGCTCGCCAGCACGACGCCTCCCAGCGCAAGGCCCACCGTGCCGCCCACCTCAAGGACCGGGTCCGCAGGCCGCAACACGATCCCGGCCGATGCCAGCGCGCCGCCCGTCCAATCCAAAACCTTGCCCCCGGCACGGCTCGTTCGATTCAACGACAATCCCAGTCCCGGGCTCAGCATCTCAACTGCCGAAACCCCCTGGAGCCGCGCCCTTCCCAGGCTTGCCCGGATGCCCGTGTAGGTCCCGACCGGGCCGAGGTCGTTCCACGTCCGGCCTTGGTCACCCGACTGATGGGTCGCCGAGAACAAGCCGAGCACGAATTGACCGCCCGAAACCGCAAAGCCCACCGCATGAACGTCGTCGGACGCAGGCAGCACTACCTTTCCAAAATCAGGGCTCGCACGATCCAAAACCAACGTCGCCCCGGAACCCACGAACAACCTCGCGTCCGACACGCGAATCGTCATCAAGGACCCCTTTAGGATACCGCCCGAGGCCGAGTCAGGATCGGCCACCCCCTCGACGGCCCTCCGCTCCACCTCGATTTCCCCCTCGCCGAACACAACGCCCGCAATCCCCAATGACCCGTGGCCCCGTAGCCTAAGAAGCGCACCCAGGCTGCCATCCATGGCCAGGTTCATGGACGTCGCCCCGCCCGTCCGAATGCTCAAGGCCGTCCTCCCCGCCCCGTAGTCAACCACGAGCCCGTCGGCGGAGGCTCGGTTCGCCTCCATGGCAAACCGCGTCCCAACGAGTCCTACCTCCGACACGCCTTGCATCTCGATGGATCCCACGCTGGCCTGCACGCTGGTCCACCGCCGCCCCGATGTCCCTGCCCCAGGACTCCGCTCCGAAACCACCGCAAGCCCCGCGTCCACGCCCTCCAACCTCAACCCAACCGCGCTCGCGGTCCCCGCGTTGGAACCGACGAATGCCGTCATGCCCCCGCCACCCACCAGCAGGAGGTCGGTCGCCACAGTGGACCCGTCGCTCAACACGACGCCCGCGCTGCGCTGCTCAATCCCAAACGTTCCCTCAAGCCGCACAAATCCCAGCGCGTCAATGTCCAAGCGACCCACCGCGCGCGTCAACTCGCCCAACCCGCCGTCCATTCCAGGCTGGATGAACGTCCCAACACCGGTCGGAACCCGAAGCTCCGTGGCCCCGTCATAATCAATGACAGGCCCACCGTCGCCCGACCGGTTGTACTCAAGTTCCAAATTCCTGACCCCGATGCCAAGGCCCTCGACCCCCACCACCAACGCTTGGCCGACCCGTGCTTGCAGCGTCGTCCACAAACGGCCGGCACCGCTTGCCTCAACCACCAAGGCCAGCCCGACCGCAGCGTCCGAAAGCTGCAATCCCACGGCCCCGGATGTCCCGGCATTGAATCCCAGAAATGCCTGGATCCCCGTGCCGCCAAGCGTCAGCGCCCGGGCCGCCACGTCCGTTCCATCCGCCAGTCGCACGGTCAACCCCTGCTTTCGCAGGCCAAAGTCCCCCTGCAATCGAACAAAGTCCCCAAGGCTCGCGACCAAACCCCGTATCTCGAGGCTGGCCACGCCTGCTCCAACCCCATCGTTGAACGCATAGGCGATGCCCCCCACCGACACGCTTGTTCCTGCGGCAATCCCACGACCCTCGCCCGCATATCGAAGCCTCACGGATTCCGCCGTCACCTCTGCCAACCCCGTCAAGGAGGCCACAAACACCCCATCCTTGACCTCCAGCGCCGAGCCCGTGGCTCCCGTCACAAGCCCCAGGCTTGCACCCGTCAGGCTCACGCTCGCCGTCGCCCCGACCGACATCGTCGCGTTCACCTGCGTCCCCACCGCCACGATCTCCGCACTCACCTTCCTGAACCCGACGTTGCCCGACACGCTCACGAATCCGCCCACGTCCGCAGCCAGGCCCGTCGCCTCGAACACCACCGTGCCGGCCGCAATGTCCGTCCCAAACGCATAGCTCGTCCCGCCCACCGTCAGCGTCTCGCCCTGGGCCGCCGATCCGCCCGCGTTGCTGTACTGCACCCGCACCGCCGTCGCCGTCACCGACGCCAGCCCCGCCACCTGCGCTGCGAACGCACCGTCGCGAACCTCCAGCACCGTGGCACCATTGGCCGTCTTCAAGCCCAGCGTCGCACCCGTCACGCTCACGCTCGCCGTCGCCCCGGCCGACAACGTCGCGTTCACCTGCGTCCCCACCGCCACAATGTCCGTCCCCACCTTCTTGAACCCGACGTTCCCGGACAGGCTCACGAACCCGCCCACGTCCGCCGCA
>JBJSZF010000305.1:0-1031 GCA_046090125.1 Verrucomicrobiota bacterium | reverse complement strand
GATCACCACCTCGATACCCGTGGCGCGGTTCACCAGCGAGACCTCCACCACGCCATCCGGCGGTGAGTACTTGATGGCGTTGTCGAGGAGGTTGGCGATCACCTGCCGCGTGCGGATGGGGTCCACGAACGCGATGGCGGGTTCCCGGGGCAGGCGCGCGTCCAGCCGAACGTCCTTTTCCTGGGCCACGAACTCGTACAGCTCCGCCGCCTCGCGGGCGAGGTCGCGCAGGTCCACCGGGCGACGTTCCAGGCGCATCATGCCCGCCTCGGCCTCGGCCACGTCCATGAGGGTGTTGAGCATCCGCAGGACGCGCTCGGACTCCTCCACGCAATCCGCCAGCGCCTCGCGCGCCTGCTCGGGGGACGAGCCCGGCTGCAATGCCAGCTCGGCCGTCCCGCGCAGGCGGGTCAGGGGCGTGCGCAGGTCATGCGCCGCGTTGTCGAGGGACTCCCGCATCGCCCGGATCAACGCCTGGTTCCGGTCCAGCACCGTGTTGAACAACGAAGCCAGCTCGGCGAGGTCGTCCGTGTTGCCCGCCCTGGGCACACGTGCCTCCAGGCGGCCCGTCTCCACGATGTCGCGCGCCGTGCGCACCACCTGCCGGATCGGCCGCGCCGCCCGGTGCGCAAACACGGCCCCGCCCACGAAGCTGGCCACCAACGCGGCCGACCCCAGCAACACGAACGCCCGTCGCAAGGGCTGGAGCAGCACCTGGCGGTTGTCCGTCCCTCGTCCCACCTGCAACGCCAGCCCGCCCGCCAGCTCCGTCGAGGCCAAGGCCAGGTCGCGCTGCGCGTCCCTGGGAATGCGCAGGACCTTCTCGCGTCCCGCCACCGTCCCCATGCCGCCCGGCAACGCCACCTCCACGTCACGGAAGCCCACCCACTCCGGCGGCACCCGCGCAAACGTCACGTCCGTCCCGCCCCGCCCCACCAACCGGACGAACAAGGACGTCTGGCCCGGAATGGCGGAGTCACGTTCCACCGCCGCCTGGAGCCCGCGCACGCCGCCGAACCGATAGGCGTCGC
>JBJSZF010000304.1:0-3974 GCA_046090125.1 Verrucomicrobiota bacterium | reverse complement strand
CCCCGCACCGTCGCCATCTCCAGCACCTCCGCCGGCGACACCGTCGCGTCGTGCGCCAGGTACGCCGCCATCTCGTCGAACATCGACAACACCGGGGCCGATCCGGCCGCCCCCGAGCCCATGCCCACCCGCGTGCTCGCCAGCGAGTCCGTCCCCAGGCAGGCACGGACCCCGGCTTCGGCCAACTCCGACGCCGGAAAGCGCTGGTGGCGGAAGTAGGCGTGGGACCTGGGGCAGTGCACGACGCCGCTTCCCGACTCGCCCAACAGGCGCGCGTCGCCGTCCCACAGGTAGTTCACGTGAACAGCGAGGAAGCCCGGCCCCAGCAGGCCATGGCGCGCCACGCGTTGCACCGGGGACCCCAACCCGCAGTCGTCGTCCGGCCGTTGGTGGTGCAGCCACTCGTGCATCGCGCCCCGGCGATACATGTACATCTCGAACTCCTCCCGCGACTCGGCCACGTGCATCGTCATGCGGCAACCGGACCGTGCCGCCGCCGACGCTACCGCGCCCAGCAATCCGGGAAGCGTCGAATACGGCGCATGGGGCGACAGCCCCGCCCCGCCCCGCCCGTCGGCCGCCTGCCATGCCGACACCCGCGCCATGGCCTCCTTGACCATGTCGGACGGCTCGCGTCGGCTCCGCACGCCCGTTAACTCGAGGAACGAATGCACCCGGAGCGGCGTTTCCGACCTCAGCCCCGCCACGAGGTGGGGCAACGTCTCGATGTTCGCAACCGTTGTCGTCCCGGTCGCCACCAACTGCCGCGCCCCTTCCCTCCACGACGCCGCAAACTCGTCGTCCGTCCACGCCGACTTCGCCGCCAGGATCGACTTGATCCAGTCCGCGAAGGACCGGGTCGGCGCGATGCGACCGACGAGGCCCGTGTAGTCAAGGTGGCAATGGGCGTTCACCAACCCTGGCAGCAAGACCACCTCGCCCAGGTCCTCGACAGGCCATCCCGAAGCGCCGCCGTCCATCCAACGCAGCACCCGCGTCACCCGGCCGCCGCAGATCTCCACGGCCCCATCCTCGATCGGCGGGCCTGAAACCGGAACGACCCGCCGGGCGCGCAGGACGCGGCCGGGCGGGTCGCCATGCAGGGGATTCTGGGGGGCGGTCACGAGGCGCGACGCGACTCCTTGGATCGGGCGGCGAGCTTGTGGGTCCGCGCCTTGGCGACCGAGTGCTTCCGGCGGATCTGCGCCTCGAGCTTCTTCACGGCGAGGTCCACGGCCGCGTACAGGTCCGCCTCTCGATCCTCGGCGTACAGGTCGTTGCCCCGGATCCCAACACGGATGCCGCACTTGAACTGAGTGTCCGGCGAGTGCGCGGTGTGGTCCTTTTCAAGCGTCACCCGGGCGTCGAGGAGCCATCGGTCGATGTGCTCCAGCTTCTCGATCTTGCCCAAGACGTGCTGCTCGATGGCGTCCGTCAACGTCACGTTGTGCGTGGTCAGGATAAACTTCATTCCCACAAGGCTGGCCGTGCCCCGCTTCCTTTTCAACCTTCAGACCGGGGCAAAGACGAGTGCCCTTCCCACGACCCAGCCCCACGTGAAGCTCATGGCCGATGTGCCCACCGGTCATGGGACCATCGCGACCGCTGGTTCGTCAGTCCCGAAGAACGGGGGCCTTGGGGACACTCTGGGGCCTGAAGTGACAAGTGAGCGTGGCGTCATGGAACCGGATGACTCCATGATTTCCGGCGTTTTCAGCACGAAGCCGGGCACCCGTTGAAAGGTTCAGCAGTGACGCGAGATGTCACTCGGGCTCCGGTATCCTGTGCGACATGGTTGAAAGCCCTGCGTTCCTTGCCGGTGCATCCCGCTCGGATGCAAGAACCGTCGTTCAACGCCTCGTCGAGATGCGATTGCTCCCCGCGGGCGTCTGCCTTCCTGCGGATTGGGTGGCGCCACGGGACGGCGCCACGGGACGTATTCCCGTGGTGGCTGTTGCTGGTCCATGTGCCGGACCGGCATCCTGCGAATGGCAACGGCGCCCACTTCGGACACCTTCTCGCCCAACGGCGCCACAGCGGCTTCGAGGCGGAGGGAAGGACGGGGCCACGGCTCCGGTGCACGTCTGCCAGGCCTCCATCCCAAGCATCGCCCACGCCCGAACCGGGCGTGAGCCGAGGGCCTTTCCCGGGGCATTCGCCGCCATGCTGCAGCATGTGGTGCACGGCCGACTTCAAGGCCCGCGCGCGGCGGCATGAAGCTGTGACCCAGGCCCGCAGGGGCGGCCATTTCGCCCCCGCCGTCGGCCTGTGTCGATGATCCCGGGTCGGAACCCAGCGCCAGCATGGGTGTCAAAGGTTAGCCGACGTTGGGCCGACGTGTGTCCCCGACCCCATGGGGTCGAGCCAGCAGGGTCGGAGTCGGGCACGGGTTACGGATGGCGTGGCCGCCCACCGCCCTCATGGAGGACGGTGCGCGGCGGCGGCACCCAACCACGGCACCAGGCGGAGGAGTGGGTCGCCTTTGCCCGACCGCCGTGCTGGTCTCCGGCGCGACGCCCTGAATTCATCCTTGCCCAGCAACGCATGACGGCCAGACACTAGAGAAGTCGCTGGCGCGGCGGGGTAGCCAAGTGGTAAGGCACGGCTCTGCAAAAGCTGCATTCGTCGGTTCGATTCCGACCCTCGCCTCCATCTCTTAGTTGCTGTGATTAAGAGAGTTGCAAAAAACGGGAGGCCGAACCTTCAGTGGATTCTTCAGTGAATCGGCTACCCGGGCACTACACCCCGACTACCCGTTCACCGCGCGTCCACTGCCGGTTCACAGGGTTTCGGATCGCGGGCCATACTCGAATCCATGCGAATCGAGATGAAACAGCGATACCGGGTCTTCCGCCGTGGTTGGGGCACCTACTACGTCGAGGATTTAGAGACCAAGAACCAGGAGTCCCTCCACACCCGCGACAAGACCGAGGCCTACCGCCTCGTCGCGGCTCGCAACGAAACGGAAACCTCCCCCGCCTTCAGCCTCCAACTGGCCCGCGTCTACTGGAAGGCCGGGGATTCCGCCGCCGCCACTCGCGATTGGGAGTTCGTCATGGGCGAGCTCGTGCGGACCAAGAAGGGCGACACCCGCTCCCGCTGGGACACGGCCAGCAAGGACCGGGCCTTCGCGCCGTTGCGCCAGTTGCCCGTCGTCGAAACCAAGGCCAAGCACTTCCTGCGCGTCCTCGCCGTGGGCACGGTCTCGACCAACGTCTACCTGCGCCGACTTCACAATTTCGCCCTCGATATGGGCTGGGTGCCCTGGCCGGTGATTCCCAAGAAGCAGTGGCCCGCCGTCCGATACCAGTCCAAGCGCGCCATCACCCATGAGGAGCACCGCGCCATCGTCGCCCGCGAGACCAACCCGGAGCGTCGGGCGTTCTACGAGCTGGCCTGGCACCTCGGAGCGTCGCAGACCGACATCGCGCTCTTGGAGGCGGACAACATCGACTGGCCCAACCGCATCATCAGCTACACCCGGAAAAAGTCCGGCGAGCATGCGGCCGTCCGCTTCGACGAATCCGTCGCCGCCGTGCTCCGTTCCCTCCCGGCCCGTGGACCGCTCTTCCCCTACCTGCGTGGCGTGCGTGCCGCCGACCGCGCCACGGAGTTCAAGCAGCGTTGCCGTGGACTGAAAATCTCCGGGGTGACCTTGCACTCCTACCGCTACGCCTGGGCGGAGCGCGCCAAGTCGGCCGGGTATCCCGAGCGCTTCGCCCAACAGGCCCTCGGCCACAACAGCAAGGCGGTCCACCGCGCCTATGCCCGCCACGCGCACGTCATCATTCCCTCTCTCGGGGAGTACGAGAAGCAGGCCGAGGCCCAGCGGGTCATTCCGTTTCCGGCTCCGGTGACTTCCGGTGGGCCTGCCTCGAAAAACTGGACAGTAAAAAGGGGTGGTATTTCGGTTAGGATTGTTGCTCGAACTGGGCTGGGGAGAGGTAGCCCAGGGCGCTGTGAAGGCGCTGGGT
>JBJSZF010000303.1:0-8934 GCA_046090125.1 Verrucomicrobiota bacterium | reverse complement strand
CGAGGGTGGCGGAGGCGAGGGGTTCGTCGTCCGGGGTGGGGGAGCCGTCGGGGGCGGTGCGGGAGCGGACGAGGGTGTACTGGATGGAGCGTTGGCTGGCGGTGGTGGTCTGGGTCATGCGGAAGAGCTGGGTGAGCAGCTCGCCCATCTGGCGTGCGTCGGCGTTCTGGAGGGAGAAGACCTTGATCTTGGCCTGCTGCGGGGAGGCGGCGTCGAGGCGGTGGATGATTTGCTCGAGGAGGCCCATGTACTCGACGGGGCCGGAGACCACGAGCGAGTTCATGCGGGGGTCCGGGGTGATGAGGATGCCTTCCTTGAGCGCGGCGGAGACGAGCTCCTGTCCGTCCTCGGTGCGGCTGATGAACTGGAGGACGGACTGGGCGTTGGGGTTTTGGTCGGTGAGGGGCGTGGGCTTGCTGTTGAGGGCGGCGGTGAGGATGGCGGAGAGGGTTTCGGCGCGGGCGTGGTCGAGAGGGAAGACCTTGATTTCGGAGACGCGGGCGACCTGGTCGGTGTCGAGCTGGCGGACGAGCTCGCCGATGCGGCGGGCGTCGATTTCGCCGCAGGACACGACGAGGGCGTTGATGCGTTCGTCGGCGTTGATGACGACGGGGAGGACTTGGTTGGGGCCGGCGTCGCGGAAGAGGCCCTGGACGGTGGTGGCGACGCGGCGTGCGTCGGCCTTGGCGAGGGGGAAGACGTGGATGGAGAGGCCGGTGTCGGTGGGCTCGGCGTCGAGCTGGCGGACGAGGGAGGCGACGGTGTCCATGTCATCGACGGTGGCCCCGACGAGGAGGGCGTTGACCCAGTTGTCGGCGACGATGGTGATGGGGTCGATGGGCTCGCCCTTCACCTTGGGGGGGCGGTTGGCGACGATGGCCTGGAGGGTTTGCTGGAGCTTGGCGGCGGTGGCCTTTTGGAGGGGGAAGACGCGGAAGTTGAGGCGGGCGAAGGAGCCCTCGCCGTCGAGCTGGGGGAGGAGGCGATCGACGAGGTCGAAGGCCTCCTTGCCGCCGGAGACGAGGAGGGCGTTGACGCGGTCGTCGGCGAGGATGGTGACGGGGAGGATGCGTTCGTTGGCGTTGACGGTGATGGCGTCGGCGGTGCGCTTGGCGCGAAAGAACTGGTCGAGGATGGGGGCGAGGGAGGAGGCGCGGGCGTGGCGGAGGGGGTAGAGGCGGACGTCGGAGGCGGCGGCGACGTCCTTGCTGTCGAGCTTCTCGATGACGGACTTGACGATGGCGAGGTTCTCCGGGGAGGCGGAGACGATGAGGGTGTTGGAGCGGGTATCGACGGAGGTGGAGAGGATGTTTTGGGGGGTGCGGGCGTTGGGGTTGGCGTTGGGCGGAAGGCCGGGGCGGTAGAGGCCTTGATCGACGAGGGAGCGGAGGACGGTGGCGACGCGTTGGGCGTCGGCGAACTGGAGGGTGAACATCTCGAAGACGCCGCCGGGGATGGCGGGCTGGGCGTCGAGCTTGGCGACGAGGGATTGGATGAGCTCGAGGTTCTCCTTGGAGGCGGAGACGACGAGGGCGTTGTTGAGGGGGTCGGGCTGGACATCGACCTGCTGGGACGGGAGGGGGGGTTGGCCCGGGAGGGTTTGGGCGCGGAGCCGTGCGGTGAAGGAGGCCTCGATGAGGTTGGCGACGCGTGCGGCGTCGTTGTTGCGGAGGGGGATGACGACGAGGGCTAGGGCTGGGTTTTCGAGCTTTTGGTCCAGCTTGCTGAGGAGGTCGTCGAGGGTGGCGTTGTCGTCCTGGGAGGCGGCAACAAGGAGGACGTTGGCGCGGGTGTCGGGGAGGATGATGGGCCTTTGGCGTTGGAGGTCGGTGCCGGGGAGGGCGGCGTAGCGTTGGGTGAAGAGGGCGTTGAGGGTGGAGGCGAGGACGCGGGCGTCGGCGTTCTCGACGGGGACGATGCGGATGCGTCCGGCAAGGGCCGGGCTGGCGTCGTCGAGTTGCTTGGCGAGGGATTGGACGAGCTCGAAGCCCTCGCGGGAGCCGCCGACGAGGAGGGCGTTGGAGCGGGTGTCGGCGAGGATGACGACCTTGAGGGAGTCGGCGGCTCCCGGGGTGCGGAGGGCGCGCTGGGAGATGCGGGCGTCCATGAGGCGCTGGAGGGTGGTGGCGACGAGGGAGGCGTCGGCGTGCTGGAGGGGGACGAGCTGGATGTCGCGGAGGTCGAAGTCGAGCTTTTGGTCCAGCTTGGCGAGGAGGCTGTCGAGGATGGCAAAGGCCTTGGAATTGCCGGCGACGATGAGGGAGGCGGTGCGCGGGTCGAGGGAGACGATGGGCTTGTCCTCGTCGCGGAGGGTGGTGGAGCGGGGGCCGGTGAAGAGGTCGGAGAGAATCTTTTGGATGGAGGCGGGGTCGGCGTGCTGGAGGGGATAGACGCGGACGGTTTCGAGGCCGGAGGCGGCGGGGATGTCGAGTTGGTTCACGACGTCCTCGATGAGGGGGAGCATGTCGGTGCGGGCGGCGACGAGGAGGATGTTGGAGATGTCGTCGGCCTGGAGGGTGAGGGCGGCGCGGGACTTGGCGGTCTGGGAGGACTTGGAGGCGTCGCCGCCGTCGCGAAGGGTGCGGAGGCGGGTCACTTGGGTGGCGAGGCCCTCGGTGCCGGGGACGGAGGGGCCCTCGGTGAAGACGGAGCGGAGGAGGGGGAGGAGGCGTGAGGCGGAGGCGTGCTTGAGGCGGAAGAGGCGGATGTCGGTGACGAAGCGCTCAAGGGGTTGGTCGATGTCGGCGACGACCTTGGCGGCGAGCTCGAGGGTATCGGGCTGGCCGGAGAGGATGAGGGTGTTGGAGCGGGCGTCGATGGCGACGGTGAGGGGATGGGCGAGGGCCTTGCCGGCGTCGGACTGGGGCTCGGCTCCGGGGCCGGCGGGGCCGGTGGCGAGGGTGCGGCCCTGGGAGAAGAGGGTGGTCAGGGTGGTGGCGGTGGAGGCGGCGTCGGCATGGGCAAGGCGGACGAAGCGGACGCGGACGCCCTCGACGATGGCTGGGGTGTCGAGGAGGTCGATGACGGAGGCGAGGGCTTCGAGGTTGGAGGAGGAGGCGGTGACGAGGAGGCGGTTGCCGCCGCCGGGGGCGGCGTCGGCGGAGATGCGGATGGGCTGGGAGAGGTCGAGGGTGACGGGGGAGCCGTCGGCGGAGCGGACGTTGAGGCGGCGGACCTGTTCCTGGAGCTCGCGTGCCTCGGGGGTGGACTCGCCCTGGGGGCCGGGTCGGAGGAGGTTTTGCAGGATGTTGGCGAGCTGGGTGGCGTTGGCGCGCTTGAGGGGGAAGACGCGGACGTCGGCCTCGACGTTCTTGGAGGGTTGGTCGATGGACTCGATCATCTTGCTGACCTGTTGGATGACGGGGTCGCGTGCGACGACGAGGAGGCCCCGGTCACGGGGCGAGACGGAGACGGTGACGGGGTCGCCGGGGCGGGTGGCGTTGAGTTGGGCGACCATTTGCTGGACGAGGATGAGCGCCTTTTGCGGTTCGGCGTGGGCGAGGGGGAAGACCTTGAAGGAGGTCTGGGCGGTGGCTCCGGCGGCGTCGAGCTGCTTGATGAGGGATTCGAGGAGGCCGAAGTCGGTGGGGCGTGCGCGGATGACAACGGAGCGGGTGCGGGGCTCGGCGACGACGGTGATCTTGGGGGGTTGCTGCGGTGGGACGCCGTCCGAGAGCTGTCGGAGCTGGGCGGGGGTGAGCTGGATGGGCTCGGGCTTGAAGACCTCGGTGAGGGTTTTTGCGACGAGGACGGGGTCGGCGTCCTTGAGGGGGAAGAGGCGGAACTCGGCCTCGTTGCCGTAGAAGTTGAAGGAGAGCTCGGAGATGAGGCGTTCGACGTTTTCGATTTCGGCGACGGGGCCGGCGAGGACGAGGGCGTTGGCCTGCTTGTCGATGGCGACGGAGACGCCCGGGGGCGCGTTGGTGTCGCCGTCGGGGCGGGGCTGGACCTTTTCGACGATGGAGAGGGACGACTGGGTGGTCTGGGGGTAGATGCCTTCGAGGAGCTTGGCCATTTGGTCGGCGGCGACGCGGTCGAGGGCGCGGAGGCGGACGACGTAGGAGGAGTCCTTGCCCTGGGCGTCGAGGCGGGAGACGAGCTCCTGGATTTGGGCGAGGTCGGCGCGGCGGCCGATGAGGGTGAGGGAGTTGTTGGAGAGGTCGGGCTCGACGATGGGGCGCTCGGCCTTGGGGCGGTTGGCGAAGGTGGCCTCGATTTGGGAGGCGACGTCGAAGGCGCGTCCCTTGCGGAGCCAGACGAACTGGACGTCGCGGTCGGTGCGGTCGGGGGCCTTGTCGAGGGTGGGGAGGAGCTTCTCGATGACGGCGAAGTGGTCGGCGGTGCCGGTGACGACGAGGGAGTTGGAGCGGTCGTCGATGGAGACGGTGGCCTGGCGTGCGAAGCCGCCGCCGCCGGAGGAGGCGTCGCCGCCGTCCTGGGAGGCTCGGGCGAAGCGGCGCCGGTTGGAGACGGACTGGAGGATGGGTGTGAGGATGGTGGAGACCTCCTTGGCGTTGCCGTTTTCGAGCTTGTAGATGCGGACCTCGATCTCGGAGGAGGGGGCGTCGGCGTCGAGCTCGCGGACGATGCGGAGGACGTCCTGGACGGCGTTGGTGGGGCCGTTGAGGAGGATGGAGTTGGCGCCGGGGACGGGGGTGATGACGACGCGGGTGGCGGGGTTGTAGCCGGGGCGGTTGGTGAGGGAGCGGTTGACGGCGTTGGCGATGTCGTCGGCGCGGCCCTTGGTGATGCGGACGGACTGGAGGACGGCGTTGCTGCCGGCCTCGGGGGTGTCGAAGGCCTCGATGATGGAGGCGATGGCCTTGAGCTGGGGCTCGGTGCCGGCGAGGACGAGCTGGTTGGAGGCGGGGTCGTCGAGGATGAGGGCCTCGCCGTTGCCGAGCGCCGGGTTGCTGCGTGACTGGTCCTGGAAGACCTGGCGGACCTTGGAGGAGACGTCGGCGGCACGGCGTGACTGGAGGGAGACGACGCGCATGGAGCGGTTGGCGTCGTCGCCGAGGGATTGGTCGAGTTGCTCGATGATGACGGAGGCGGACTGGAGCTCCTTGGGGTCGCCGGTGGTGATAAGGGTGCGGGTCTTGGCATCGACGGAGACGGAGACGCGCTTTTGGGGGCGGCCGAAGGCGTCGTACCGGACGAGGGCGGAGGAGAGGATTTCGGCGACCTTGGCGGGGTCGGCGGACTTGAGCTTCACGACGCGCGTGGAGGCGGACTGGGCGGAGATCTTGTCGAGCTTGCGGATGATGTCCTCGACGAGGGCGAGCTCGTTGGTGGTGGCAGTGACGATGAGGCGGTTGGCCCCATTGTCAGGGAGGATGAGGGTGTCTGCGGCGGGGGCTCCGGGGCGGGACTTGGCCTGCTCTTGGTAGAGGGTGCGGACGGTGGAGGAGAGCTCGGCGGCGTTGGCGGTGGTGAGGTCGATGACGCGGGTTTCACGGGGAGCGCGCTCGGCCTGGTCGCCCTGGAGCTGGGTGAGGATGCGGCTGATCTCGGCGAGGTGGTTGGTGCGGGCGGTGACGATGAGGCGGGCGTTCTTGGTGTCGGGGACGAAGACGGCGTCGGGGCGGTCGGAGGGGTTGTTGGTGGAGCGGATGCGATAGAGTTGCTGGACGAGGGGCTGGAGGCGCTCGAGCTCGGAGGCGGAGCCGAGGTCGAAGAAGCGGGTGTCACGGGCGGCCTGGGCTCCCTGGGCGGCCTGGAGGTCGTTGACGATTTGCTCGACGGCGGCGAGCTGGGCCGGGGAGCCGGCGAGGATGAGCTGGTTGGAGTCCGGCTCCTCGAGGATGAGGGTTTCGTCGGTGCCCAGCTCGGGCTGGGACTTGATGCGGTCGGCGAGGAGCTGGCGGAGCTTGGGGACGAGGGAGGCGGCGCGGCCCTGGGCGAGGGAGAGGACCTTCATGGAGCGTCCCTCCTGGGTGCCGAGGGATTGGTCGAGCTGCTCGATGATGAGGGAGACGCCCTGGAGCTCCTTGGGGTCGCCGGTGACGATGAGGGTGCGGGTCTTCGAATCGACGGAGACGGAGGTGCGTTTTTGGGGGCGGCCGTAGGCGTCGAAGCGGACGAGGGCGGTGGAGAGGATTTCGGCGACCTTGGCGGGCTCGGCGGACTTGATCTTGAAGACGCGTGCGGAGGCGGACTGGGAGGAGGTCTTGTCGAGTTTTGAGACGATGGACTCGACGGCGGCGAGCTCGTTGGTGTCGCCGACGAGGATGAGGCGGTTGGCTCCGGCGTCGGGGGTGATGAGGGTGTCGGGGACAATGGAGCCGAGGCGGGCCTTGGCCTCCTCGAGGTAGAGGGTGCGGACGGTGGAGACGAGCTCGGCGGCGGTGGCGGTGGTGAGGTCGAGGATGCGGGTTTCGCGGGTGGAGGCGGAGGGCTTGGCACCCGGGGTGGGGTTGGGGTTGAGCTGATTGAGGATGGCCTCGATTTGGCGGAGGTGGTCGGGCTTGCCGGTGATGATGAGGCGGCCGGTGCGGGGGTCGGCGACGATGGAGGCGTCGGCGGGGTCGGACTCGGCGCGGTCCTTCCACTGGTTGGAGTAGAGTTGTTGGACGACGGGGAGGAGGCGTTGGGCGTCGGCGGTGGAGCCGACGTCGAAGGCCTTGGTCTCGCGGGGTTGGCGCGGTGCAGTGGCGACGGTCTCGGCGATTTGGCGGATGGCGGCGGCTTGCTCGGAGGTGCCGAGGACGAGGAGGCGTTGGTTGGAGGCGTCGGCGTAGAGGGTGGCGGGCTGGAGGGTCTTGCCCTTGGATTGCTCGGCGTAGATTTGCTGGACGCGCGGGAGGAAGTCGGAGGCGTTGGCGGACTTGAGCTCGACGGTGTGGAGCTCGCGGGAGGCCTGCTCGGGCTTGGTGTCGAGGGAGGAGACGACCTGCTCGACCTGGGGCATGAGGGTGGCGGGTGCGAGGACGACGAGGCGCTTGCCGGCGGGGTCCGGGGTGATGGAGACGGGGTTGGGGGCGCGGGAGTTTTGGGGTGCAAAGGCCTTGGTGGCGAAGGAGGCGACGGCGTCGGGGTCGGACTTGACGTCGAGGATGCGGAGGATGCGGTCGCGGGAGGATGCGGAGGAGGCGGAGCCTCCGGCCTCGTTGTCGAGCTTCTCGATGACGGACTCGGCGTCCTGGAGGTCGGCGCGGGTGCCGGAGACGACGAGGGAGTTGGACTTGTCGTCGGCGGTGACGGTGACGCGGCGGATGGGGTTGCCGCGGGCGTCGTAGCGGAGGAGGGCGGAGGAGACGATGGGGGCGAGCATGGAGGCGTCGGACTGGGAGAGCTTGAAGACGCGGGCTCCGGGGGCTTGCTGGGGGGCGTTGTCGAGGCGGTTCACGAGGGAGGCGACCTGCTCGATTTCCTCGCGCGGGCCGGTGACGAGGATGCGGTTGCCGGCGGTGTCCGGGGTGATCTTGGAGAGGGGGATGAAGTCGGCTCCGCGTTGGTCTCGGAGCATCTCGGCGAGGAGGGAGTTGAGGGTGGGTGCGAGGGAGTTCGCGTCGGAGGACTTGAGGTCGAAGATGCGGAAGTCGCGGGGTGCGGCGTCGGGGCGAGCGTCGAGTTGCTGGATGATTTGGGCGGCGGCCTGGAGGGCGTCGGGGTCGCCGGAGACGACGAGGGAATTGGAGCGTGCGTCGAGGAGGACGCGGACGGCGCGGCCGGAGGCTCCGAGGGATTTCTCGACGAGGGCGGAGAGGTCGTTGGCAGAGGCGGCGCGGAGCTTGAAGACGCGGGTTTCGTCACGGGTGGCCTTGCTGTTGGCGGGCTCGAGCTGGGCGAGGATGGACTCGACGCGGGCGATTTCCTTCTCAGGGCCGGAGACCATGAGGCGGTTTTGGCGTGGGTCGGCGAGGACGGAGGCGGGGCCTCCGAGGGGTTCGGGGAGGCCCTTGATTTGCTCGGCGTAGAGTTGCTGGAGGAGGGGCGCGACGTCGGCGGCGGGGCGTGAGCCGGGCTGGAGGGACTTGAACTGGCGGGGGGCGGCGGCGGCGTTGGACTGGTCGAACTGGGCGACGAGGGCGCGGATGCGGGGGAGGTCGTTGGAGGCGGCGAGGACGATGAGCTGCTTGCCGGTGGGATCGGGGAGGAGGGTGGGGGGTTCGGCGTTGGGGGACTTGAGCTGCGGGAGGAGCTGGTTGACGAGGGGGAGGATTTCGGAGGCGGACTTGGTGGAGAGGGGGATGAAGACGAGGTCGCGTCGAGGGGCATCGGGGGCGGCATCGACGATGGCGATGATGGCCTCGATTTCGCGGAGTTGGTCGTCGGTGGCGGTGACGAGGAGGCGGTTGTTGGGGGAATCGGCGACGAGGGAGGGCTTGGTAGGGGAGGCGAGGCGTCGGTCGGCGAGGCGTTCGTTGAGGAGGTTTTGGATGGAGGGGAGGGCGGCGTCGGGGCGGGTGTGGACGAGGGGGAAGACCTTGAGCTTGCGGGGCAGGGCCTCGGGGCGGTCGGTGCGGAGCTGGCGGACGATGCCCTCGATGCGGGCGAGGTGTTCCTCGGAGGCGGTGACGATGAGGCGGCCGGAGTCGGGGTCCTGGAGGATCTTGGCGTGGGCGACGGAGGCACCTTGGGTGCCGGCGGCTTGGTTGCGGTAGAGTTGCTCGACGAGGGGGAGGAGGCGCTTGGCGTCGTCGGGGGAGCCGAGGTCGATGAAGCGTGTTTGGAAGGGGACGGGGAGGGAGGAACCGGTTTCGAGCTGGGAGACGATGTCGGAGGCGATTTGGACGTCGTTGGCGGTGCCGGAGACGACGACGGACTGGGAGCCTTGGTCCACGGAGACGGAGGCGGTGGTGGCATTGGCACCGTTGGGGGAGCGTCGGGAGAGGGCTTGGGTGAGGATGGAGGCGACGTTGGTGACCTCGGAGGCGCGGGGCCTGAAGATGCGGGTGAGCTGAACGGAGGCGGTGCGATTGGGGAGCTGGT
>JBJSZF010000302.1:0-4322 GCA_046090125.1 Verrucomicrobiota bacterium | reverse complement strand
GGGGCACGAGGGCAAGTTCTACTGCTGGACGCAGGCGGAGCTGGCGGCGTTGCTGTCCGCGCCCGAGCTGGCGCTGGTCACGCGCCGGTGTGGCATCTCGAATGAGGGCAACTTCGTGGACCACAGCCACCCGAGCCCGTTGCCCGGGCAGAACGTGCTGTCCCTCGTGGATCCCAAGCTGTCGGAAGCCGAGACGCCGCTCCTCGAATCCGCGCTGGGCAAGATGCGGACGGCTCGGTCCCGGCGGGTGCGGCCGCACCGGGACGACAAGGTGTTGGTGTCGTGGAACGGGATGATGCTGGGCGCGCTGGCGCGGGCGGGGGTGATCCTGGAGCAACCGGAATACCTGGCGGCGGCGCGGACGAACGCGGCGTTCATCCGGGCCAAGCTCTGGGAGGCGGACAAGGGCGTGTTGCACCACCGTTGGCGGGACGGAGAGCGCAACGGCGTCCAGTTGCTGGAGGGGCACGCCAACCTTCTGTCGGGCCTGGTGGACCTGTATGAGGCGACGCTCGAGCCCGGGCACCTCGCGTTCGCCGTCGAGGTCGCCTCGGCCATGATCACGCGGTTCCATGACGCCCAAGGCGGCGGCTTTTGGCAGACCACGTCGGACACGCCGCACCTGCTGGTCCGGGCCAAGGACGACTACGACGGGGCCGAGCCCAGCGGGAACAGCGTGGCGGCGCTGGCGTTGATGAGGTTGGCCGCCATCTGCGACCGGCCGGACTGGCGCAAGGCGGCGGAGGGCACGGTGCGCTTGTTCGCGCAGCGGTTGCACCAGATGCCGCAGGCGGTGCCGCACCTCCTGCTGGCGCTGGACTTCATGCAGCAGGAGCCCAAGCGCGTGGTGTTGGTGGGCGACTGGACCTGCGGCAGCACGGCGTCGTTGCTGCGCGCGGCCCACGGGGTTTATGAGCCCAACCGCGTGATCCTGGGCATCCACGGCCCCGTGGAGGCCTTCGCCAGGTCGTTGCCGGTGAACCCCGAGTTCACCCGCGCCTTCTGCTGCACGGGAAACGCCTGCGAGCCCCCGACGCGCGACCGAAAGGTCCTTCGTGCCTTCCTGGAGCGGCGTCCGTCGCCGTGAGAGGCCCCGGACGCGCCTAGGCGGCGGCGTCAGGAATGCGCCAGCAGCCCCGCCGTCTCGGGAAAGCTTGACAGGATGTTGAAGCTTTGCACCGCCTGACCGGCGGCGCCCTTCACGAGGTTGTCCTCGGCGCTCAGGATCACGAGGCGGCCCGTGCGGGGGTCGAGGCGCCAGGCCAGCTCCACGAAGTTGGTGCCGACGACGTTCTTGGTGTCGGGGAGCGCCTTGCCTTCCAGCACACGCACGAAGGGCTCGTGGGCGTATGCCTCGGCGTAGCAGGCGGCGATGCGGCGGCCCAGGTCGGCGGCCTCCTCGGCCGAGTGAAAGGAGGCGGCGGGCGCCACGTAGAGGGTGCTGTGGATGCCGCGGTTCACGGGGACGAGGTGCGGCGTGAACTGGATGACCACGGGCTGCCCCGCCGCCAGGGACAGTTGCTCCTCGATCTCGGACAAGTGGCGGTGCTTGGGCACCCCGTAGGCGCGCAGGCTCTCGTTGCACTCGCAGAACAGGTAGTCCACCTCCGCCTTCCGCCCCGCGCCGCTCACGCCGCTCATCGAGTCGGCGATGATGCCCCCCGGTCGCACCAGCCCCGCCCGCAGCAACGGGATCAACGGCAGCAGGATGCTCGTGGGATAACAGCCCGGCGACGCCACCAGCCGCGCCCTCGCAATCTCCGCTCGATACACCTCCGGCAGCCCGTACACGGCCTGCGACAGCAACGCCGGGGCCGGGTGCTCGTGCGCGTAGAACTCGCGGTACGTCTCCGCGCTCCGCAGCCGGAAGTCCGCGCTCAGGTCGATCACCACCCGCCCCGCCTCCAGCAAGGGAATGGCAAACTCCGCCGCGACGCCGTGCGGCAAGGCCAGGAACACGACGTCCGCCGCCGCCGCCAACGCCGACACGTTCGGCTCCGAGAACCGCACGGCCCGGGCCTTCGGATGGCTGGCAAAGCGGGGAAACACCTGGGCGATCGTCTGCCCGGCGGATTGCCGGGACGTGACCGCCACGAGGTCGGCGTGCGGATGGTTGAGCAACAACCGCACCAGTTCCTCCCCCGAATACCCGCTGGCCCCCATGATCGCGACGCGCTTCGTCATGCCGCCCATCGTTGGGAAAGCCCATGCACGAAGGAAGGCTGAAAAGGCTCGTGGAAAAAGAGCCGCCCACGGGCCGCCCGCAGCCGGAATCCATCCACGACAGTCACATCCCTGCCCCGACACCGGAGGACACGGAATTCCTCGTCCCCCGCTTCCCGCCCCTCGCTCCCCGCCCCTTCCAGCCGCGCCCCTTCCAGCCGCGCCCCTTCCAGCCGCGCCCCTTCCAGCCGCGCCGCCCCTTCCAGCCGCGCCGCCCCTTCCAGCCGCGCCGCCCGATCTCGCCGTGCATCCCCAAGCTTTTCGTCGCGCAGGGCCCGTGGCCATGCTCGCGCATGAATCCCGGATGGAGATGGGCCGCGACTCGCACGTTCGCGCTCGCGGCTGCCACGTTCGCCCTTCACGGAGCGACGGGTCCCGCCGCCGCCGCGCAGCCCGTAGGCTCGGGCTTCCGCGGACCGAGCCGCACGGGTGTTGCACCGGCGGATGCGCGGCCCCCAACTCGGATTGGCCCGGGAACAAACGAGCTGTGGTCCGTCGCGCTGCCCAAGGGTCATTCGTCGCCGGTCGTCCTCGACGGCAAGGTCTTCGTCACGGCGCAGGACGGCGACGCGTTGGTGACCCTCGCGTTGGACGCCGCCAGCGGCCGGGAGACGTGGCGTCGGTCCGTCACGCCGCGCCGGATGGAGGAGGTGCACCGCACGCTGGGAAGCCCGGCTTCCGCCACCGTGGCCACCGATGGAGCCGCGCTGTTCGTGCACTTCGGGTCGTTTGGGATGGTGTCCTACGACCTCGACGGGACGGAACGATGGCGCCGGCCCATGGCGGTGACGGAGACGGAATACGGCGCGAGCGCGTCGCCGTTGGTGGTGGGCGACGTGGTGGTGCAGTTGATCGACCAGGACGCCGGCTCGCACGTGGTGGCGTTGCGGCGCAGGGACGGCAGCGAGGCATGGCGCGTCGAGCGGCCGGAGATGCGACGGGGCTTCGGAAGCCCGGTGGCATGGACGCATCATGGGCGGACCGACGTGGTGTTGCCCGGCACCATCTTCATGGTGGGGCTGGACCCGGCGACGGGCACGGAACGCTGGCGCGTGGACGGGTTGGCACGCATCACCTGCACGACGCCCGTCGTCGTCGGCGACACGTTGTACTCGGCAAGCTGGACGACCGGCGGCGACCGGTCGGCGGAACGGATCGAGCTGGCGGGGTTCGATGCGGTGTTGAAGGGGAACGACCGCGATGGCGACGGGCGATTGTCCTACGCGGAGCTGCCCGAGGGCGCGGCCCGCGAGCGGCGGAAGCACCTGGACGGTAACCGCGACGGGCATGTGGACCGCGCCGAATGGGACAGCATGGCGTCGATCTTTGCCCGCGTGGAAAACCAAGCATGGGCCTTGGAGGCGGGGAAGGACGGCTCGGTGACCTCGGCGGGGGTGCGTTGGCGCTTCAAGCGGGGCCTGCCCTACGTGGCATCGCCCCTCGTGCACGACGGATGCTTCTACATGGTGAAGAACGGGGGCTTTCTCACGTGCCTCGACGCCGCCACGGGCCAGCCCCATTACCGGGAGGAGCGATTGCCGGCCGGGGGCGACTACTACGCGAGCCCCGTGCTCGCGGGCGGGCATCTTTACCTCGCCTCACAGGGCGGCGTGATGACCGTCGTGAAGGCGGGGCCGCACCTCGAGGTCGTGGGCCGCGCGGACTTTGGCGAGCCCCTTCAGGCGACGCCCGCCGTCGTCGGCGACCGCCTGTATGTGCGAACGGCAGGCCGCCTCTGGGCCTTCGCGAACCCGCCGTCGCGGTGACGAGGGCCCGCTTGGCCGGGCCGATTCAGTTGGGAGGGAAGTGATGGCGAAGCAGATGCTTCCGCAAGCCGAGGAGTGAGCGAGGCGCGGGCCGATGCGAGGCCCGTAACGAGCGAACGACGAAGGAGTTGCGGGAGCAGATCGAGCAAGCACGACCGACCCAACTGAATCGCCCCGGCTAAGGACGCGCCCGGTGACAGGAGGTTCATGCGGTCGATGCTGGGGAAACAGCAACGGCATGGAAAGCGGGGCCTTGGCGTGGATGGGATGGCAGCGGATGGAGGAAAGGGGCGAGGAGGGGACAATGCGGGACATGCATCCCATCCATGGGAT
>JBJSZF010000301.1:0-4483 GCA_046090125.1 Verrucomicrobiota bacterium | reverse complement strand
CTGTCGAACTCGGACTCGCTGCTGGGCGGATCCTCGTTCGACATCAACTTTTACGACGGCCGGTTCCGCGTCTGGACGGGCGCGCCCCACGGGGACGTGGCCGTGGCGTCCCAGCTTGCCGTGGCGGATGCCTGGACGCATTACGCCGTGACGCGCGATCCCCAAGGCGTCTTTCGCATCTTCCTGAATGGCCGCCTCGACGCCACCAGCAAGGCTGCCGACGAGCGGGCCTTCGACGATCTGAGGATCGCGCAGTCGAATGCCCAAGGCGGCACCGCAGGCGACCTCGCACAGCTTCGGGTTTGGAGCCACGCGCTGTCCGCCGATGACCTGGGAAGGCTGGCGGGCATCCAGGTGACGGCGTCCACGCCGGGCCTGGTGTACAACGGGCATGGGGACCAATGGGGAAAGCTCGGCAAGGGTGCGCGCGTCGAGCGCACCGCCGACTTCCCATCCATCCAGACAGAGGCCCAGGCCAACGTGTTGGCGTCCAAGTTCAGCAAGTACCGGGCGATTGCGGCGGGCACGGGGTCCGCCGCGCGTGGCAAGGCCGTGTTCAGCCCAAACTGCGGCGTATGCCATGCTGTGGGCGGTCAAGGCGGGAAGATTGGACCGGCCTTGGACGGGGCCGGAGCCCATGGCGACGAATACCTGCTTCGCAACATTCTCGTTCCCGATGCCGCCATGGAGGCGGGCTACCGTCGCTTCCGCATCGAGACGAAGGATGGCGACGTGCACGAGGGAATGCTTGCGGGATCGGATGGCGCGGCATTGTTGCTGCGGCAGCCGGGTTCCGAGGATCGACGCTTCGCCCGCGACACCGTCCGCCGGTCGGGGTTCCTACGGTCGTCCATGATGCCCGAGGGATTGTTGGAGGGATTGCAAGAAGGCCAAGTGGCCGACTTGTTCGCCTATCTTCGAACTCTGGGTGGGGGGCGATGAAGGCGACGGTGAACGGGGTGCGGATGCGTGTCCGGGGTGCGTCGGCGTCGTGAACCGCCTTGCAGGCGACGGACGGCCCGCCCAATCCTGCGCCATGCAAACGTTGTGTGGTTCGTGGGTCACTGCCGGGGCGTTGCTCATGTCAACCGTTGGGCTGCTTCAGGCCAACGCCGATGCGTTACCCCTTCTGGCCCCGGGCGCGAAGCTGGAGAAACTTTCGGAGGCCTACCAGTTCACCGAGGGCCCGGCGGTGGACAAGTACGGCAACATCTACTTCACCGACCAACCCAATGACCGGATTGTCCGATGGGATGCGACGACCGGCAGGCTCGAGGATTGGATGCGCCCGGCGGGCCGTTCCAACGGCATGTACTTCGACGCTGCGGGAAACCTCATCGCGTGCGCCGACGGACAGAACGAGCTTTGGTCCATCGCGCCGGACAAGAAGGTGACGGTGTTGGTGCGCGGGTTCGAGGGGAAGTTGTTGAACGGGCCTAACGACGTGTGGGTGCGCCCGCAGGGTGGCCTGTTCTTTACGGACCCCTTTTACAAGCGGCCGTACTGGAACCGCGGGCCATCCGAGCAAGGCGGGCAGCACGTGTACTACCTGGCTTCCACGAAGGGGGATGCCACGCCACGACGCGTGACGCTGGACCTCAAGCAACCCAACGGGATCGTGGGCACGCCCGATGGCAAGACCCTCTACGTGGCCGACATCGGCGCGGGGCGCACCTACCGTTATGTCGTCGAGGCCGATGGCTCGTTGGTGGGGAAGACGCTGTTCTGCGAAATGGGGTCCGATGGCATGACTCTGGATGCCAAGGGCAACGTGTACCTCACGGGCAAGGGCGTCACCGTGTTCAGCCCTTCCGGCGAGAAGATCGGGCACGTGGACGTGCCCGAGCCATGGACGGCCAACGTTCGATTCGGAGGCAAGGATCGAGACCTGATGTTTGTGACCGCCGGCAAGGCCGTGTATGGGGCTCGCATGAGGATTCCCGGCGTTCGATAGCACAAGGATTCGACGAGCCCGGCCCCTCGCTAATCCGCAGCGGCGATCTTGGACGCCGACTCGTAGCGAGTGATGCCCTTGAGGAACGTGAGGCAGACGTCGCCCGTGGGGCCGTTGCGCTGCTTCGCAATCAGGAGATTGACCGGTGTCGCGCCCATGCCGTCGTCGCGGGCCTCGGGGTCTTCCCGTCGATGGTCGTCATCCTCTGCCGCAGGCTTGTAGAGCAGTCCCACCAGGTCCGCGTCTTGCTCGATGGCGCCCGACTCGCGCAGGTCGGACAGCTTGGGCTTGCGATCCTTGTCCTTCTCCAGCTCTCGGTTGAGCTGGCAAAGGACGATGACGGGAACCTTGAGTTCCTTGGCGAGGGCCTTCACCCCATTGGACAGCTCGGCCACCTCCTGCTGGCGGCTGTCCGCGGCCTTCTTCGACGTCGAATGCATCAACTGGAGGTAGTCGATGATGAAGAGCTTCACACCGTGCTGCTGCCACATCCGGCGCGCCCGCGCGCGCAACTGAAGGATGGAGAGGCCCGGGGTGTCGTCGATGTGGATCGGGGCACGGCTCAGCTTGCCCGCCGCCGCCGTCAGTCGTCGGAAATCTCCCTCCGAAAGGAACCCGTCCCGGATCAAGCGGCCGTTGACCCGTGCCAAAGAGCACAACATGCGCATCACCAGGGATTCGGACGTCATTTCGAGGCTGAACACTCCAACCGGAAGGTTGGCCTCCACCGAGACATGCTCTGCGATGTTCATGGCCAGCGATGTCTTGCCCATGGAGGGACGCGCCGCGATGACGACCATGTCGGCCGGTTGTAGTCCGCTCGTCATCTTGTCCAGGTCAGGGAATCCCGTAGGAAGGCCCGTCAATCCTCCCTTTCGCTGGTGGAAGTCCTGGATCATGTCCACGGCCGACCGCACCAGCTCGCGCATGGTTCGGTTGGTGTTTTCGGACCGGTCTTGGCTGATCTTGAGGATGTCGCGCTCGACCTCATCGAGGAGCGAGTCCACCGCGCCCTCGTACTCGTGCACCTTGGACACCGCCTCGGAACAAGTCGAAAGGACGCGCCGCAGCACGTGCTTTTCTCGGACGATGTCGAGGTAGTACGCGAGGTTGGCCGCACTCGGCACGGCGTCCATCAGCTCGGACAGGTACGCGAGCCCGCCCACGCCGTCGATTTGCCCCGCATCCTTCAGCTTCTGACCTAGCGTGATGAGGTCGATGGGCTCCTTGCGGTCATACATCGATACCAACACGTCGTAGATCGTGCGATGCCGCAGGTCATAGAAGGCCTCCCCTCCCCCTTTCAGGCGCTCGATGCACTGGCCGATGGCGTCCGACGGCTCAAGCAACGCGCACCCTAAAACCCCTTGCTCCGCCTCCAATGAATGGGGGGGCAAGCGGTCAATGCGCGAGAGGTCCACGCCCCGGCGACGGCCGCCTAGGCCTGGCCGGAACACCCGGTCGGCGGCCTCGGGAAGATCCACAACTTGCTCGACGGCCAAGGCTGGCATCTCGGGCGGCGGCGCATCCATTCCCATCACCTCATCCGACATGGATCTATTGCATCGATGCCAGCCCCCTCGGGAAAGCCCGGGTTGCTCGCATGTTCTTCACGGGTCGCGGGCACGAAAAAGGGCCCGGCACACCGGGCCCTGAACTTCGTTGGCCAAAATGTCAGGCCTTGGCTTCCTCGACCACCGCCTTGCGACTTCCCCCACGCGCGGAGCGCTTCTCGGTCTTGGGCGGGGCTGACTTGGCAACTTCCTCGGGGGACGGGATGGGCGTGTTGCTGTTCACCACCACCTTAAGGGAGGACTTGACCTCCGGATGCAGGCGAAGCTCGATGTCAAATTCGCCCAATGCATGAATCGGTCGCTCCAGGTGGATCTTTCTCTTGTCCAAGGCCACGTCGAGCTGCGTCTTGAGCGCATCGGCAATGGTGCCCGCCGTGACGCTGCCAAACATTTTGCCATCCTCACCCGTCTTGACGAGGAGCGTGATGGTCACCTTGGAAAGGCTGCGGCCCAGCTCCGACATCGAGTTCAGCTCGTGCGCCTCACGCTCGGCTCGCTTTTGGCGGAGAACTTCAAGGCGGCGCTTGTTGGCATGGGTCACCGGAACCGCCATGCCTTGGGGGACTAGGTAGTTCCGGGCGTACCCGGAAGACACCTTGACCTGGTCAGATTCACCGCCCAAGCCCACCACGTTTTGAATCAAAATGACTTCGCTCTTTGCCATGGTATTAATCTTTTGCTCGTCTTGTATTGAAAACAAATCACCCTCTTCACCATCCGCAGCCTCGTTCGGATCCCATCACACAATTTCCTTAGAACGGCACATCATCCTCTTCGGGGGGAGGAGCCTCGCCTCCAGACTCCGCCGGTGCGGCGTCCGGGGCCCTGGCCGCCGCCGGACGTGACGGTGGCCGCGCCACTCCCGATCCCGGGGCGGCACCGCCCTCCGATGGGGGACCCCCGACAAACTGGAAGCCCTCCAGCACGACCCTCAACTGGGACCGCTTCTGGCCCG
>JBJSZF010000300.1:0-2410 GCA_046090125.1 Verrucomicrobiota bacterium | reverse complement strand
GCCAACCGTTCGTTGACCGCCCAGTTCGAGTCGCGTTCCGTTCTCAAGGGATACCGCCTGCGAGCCGGAGCATCGCCACGCCCACGCAAGACGGAGGCGCGCTTCGAGCCGCTCGAAGGCGGCGGCTGGCGTGTCACCTCGTGGATGTCCAAGGTCGGCGACCGCCAAGCCAGCCAACCCTCCGGCCCGTCCGGCGCGGAGGCAGTCACGGAGTTCGTCCCGGCGGCAAACGGGATCCACGGCGAGTGGATGGCCCGGCCGCGCACCGGCCGAACCCACCAAATCCGCGTCCATGCGGCGGCCCTTGGCATGCCCATCCGCGGGGACGCGTTGTATGGCGGCAGCGATGCCCCGCGCCTGTTCCTCCATGCCGAGTCCCTCTCCTTTGCCCACCCTTCCGACGGCATCGCGATGCCGTTCCATGAGCCGCCGAACTTCGACGACATCGCGAAGGGCTCGGCGGCCCTGGCACGCGCCATGTTCCACGAGACCGAAACGAATGCGCACCGTTGCTGGCACGGGGCCGCCCACGGGCGCCCGGGATGGAGCGTGGACCGGTTGGGCGACTACCTCCTCGCCGCATCCGGGGAAGGCGCGCCCCACGTGGACCTGCGCCAGGCATGGCCCCGCGCCTCGGACGCGCCCAAGGGCATCTACGTGAAAGCGTGGCGACGCGACGTCCAACGCACCCAGCCGGAAGACGCATCCCCAGCCCTCGTCGAGGGCATTCCTGCCCCCCCGCGCTTCGAGATCATCGAGAACGGCGTCCGCTTCGCCCTTTCCATGGAGGAAGGCTACAGCGCCGGGTTGTTCCTGGATCAACGCGACAACCGACGTCGCCTCCTCGCCGGGCACGTCGGCCATGCCTTTCCATGGCCCGAGGCGGGATTGAGGGGAAGCGAGGCCCTGAACGCCTTCGCCTACACCGGGGGCTTCAGCGTCTGCGCCGCCCTCGCCGGCGCACGCGTCACGTCCCTCGACCTGTCCCGCAAGTATCTCGACTGGTGCCGCGACAACCTGCGACGCAACGGCCTAGACCCCGGCGCCCATGACTTCATCTACGGGGACTGCTTCGACTGGATGGGCCGCCTGGCGCGCAAGGGGCGCCGGTTCGACCTCCTCATGGTAGACCCGCCCACGTTCTCCCGCTCCCGCGAGCACGGCGACTTCCGCGCCGAGAAGGACTACGGCCGCCTCGCCGAGCTCACCGCGCGGCTCGCGGCCCCTGGCGCCGTCCTCTTCTTCTCCACCAACGCCGCCCGGCTCGCCCCCGCAGACTTCCTCGGCATGGTGCGGTCGGGCGTCGGCAAGTCGGGGAAAGTCCTCCGAGCCGAACACTACGCGCCCCAACCGCCCGACTTCCCGGTGACGCGCGACCAACCCGCCTACCTGAAGACCGTCTGGCTGCGTCTGGGCTGAGCCATCGCCCAACGCACGGCGCGCGCCCATCCTCGGCTGACCAAGACGACGCCTTCGTCCGAAGGATCCACGCGAGGCTCCGCACCGCCTCCTCAAGGCCGCACGGCCTGGAGGAACGCAATCAGGTCCCGCATCTCCTGCGGCGTGCGCCCCGCCTCCAACCCCTCCGGCATCAGGGACGCCCCCGTGCTCGCCAACCGCACCAGGTCGCGCCTCGGGATCACCACCGTCTGCCCCGCCGCCTGCAGCAACGTGATCGACTCGGGCGCATCGCCCGACAGCAGCCCCGCATGCGTCTCCCCGTCCCGCGTCTCGGCCTGGTACGCCACAAACCCCGGATTGATGGCCATGTTCGGGTCCAGGATGTTGCCCAGCAGGTCCTCCACGCTCCGGTGCGCCACGCCGGAAAGGTCCGGCCCCACCTTGTGGCCCACGTCCGCGCACCGATGGCAGGTGGCGCACGTCGCCTCGAACACCGCCCGTCCCCTCCCCGCGTCGCCTGTCGCGGGCAGCCGCGTCAGCCAGTCGGTGACGACCGACTTTCGATTCGCGTACTCTTCGTCGCTCACAAACTTCGCGGCCCGCTTGCGCACGTCCGCCGGGCCATCGCGCAACAACCGCCGGCGCTGCTCCAGGTCCAGGTTGAGTTCGCCCACCTTCAGCCGCCCTGCCTCCAACGCCGCCACCAGCGGCTCGTGAAACGTCCGCCTCGACAGCAACAGGTTCAACACCGGTGGCCGAACCCCCGGGCCCAGCCGCGGCCAACGTTCCACCAGCGCCTTCCCCGCCGCCTCGTCCCGGACGTCGCGCAACGCACCCAACGCCGCCTCTTGCACCGCCGCTGGTTGGAGGCCCTCCATCAACCCCATCAATGCGTCCAGGGAGCCCGCGTCCCCCTCCAACGCCCGCACCGCCGCCGCCCGGCGCTCGGGCGCAAGGCCCGCGTCCAAAGCCCGCGCCCGCGCCTCCGCCACGCGCCCGTCAAAGCCCG
>JBJSZF010000299.1:0-15438 GCA_046090125.1 Verrucomicrobiota bacterium | reverse complement strand
TGCTCGAGGGGACGCTCCTGGCGTCGTGGGCGTTTGTGTTCCTGGTCGCGCCCCTGCTCGCCGCCTACGGCGTGGTGCAACGCGTCCCCTGGCACTTCTACCCGTTCACCCTCGGCTTGGTCGCCCTGTTCGCCGCCATCCCAGGGTCGATCGGGGCCGCCACCGCCATCGGCGTCGCGCGGCACCTGGATCGGAAGGCCTTCCAGGTGGGGGCTCTGCTGGTCGTGGGGGCGTTGATGCTCGTCGCCGCGCGGGGCCTTCGCACGGAGGAAATCACGGACGAGCAACTCGAGGCGCGGGCGCTGGCCGTCGTGGACCGGCTGCTGTCCAACACCCGCGCCGCGCAGTCGCCGTTCCTCCCAAGCCAATGGCTGAGCGCCAGCATCCAGGGCTGGGGCGAGGGTGCGCTGCGGACGGCGGCGTTCTACGGGCTGGTCCTCGCGGCGCACAGCCTCCTGCTGGGACGCCTCGCGTGCTCGTACCTCGCGGGAGCCTTCCCGGCCGCCGCGTCCGCCGTCCATGGCCGGGCCTCCGTGCTGGCCGGCTGGGGTTGGTTCCAAAGGCGCGAGGCCCGGCGCCGATCCCTCGCGGCCGCGTGGCACGTGGCGGCTCCCACGACCCGGCCCGCCGGCGCCACGACGGCGGGCAGCCCGTGGCTGCCCAAGGACCCCCTCGACGCCGTCCTCCGCGAGCTGGGGCTGAGGCCCGAGACCCGCGCCATCATTGCCAAGGACTTCCGCATGTTCTGGCGCGACACCACCCAATGGGGGCAGTCCGTCCTCCTGTTCGGGCTGCTGGCGGGCTACATCATCAACCTGCGGCACTTCTCACGGCAGCTCGACTCCGCCTTCTGGGTCAGCCTCGTATCGTACCTCAACCTCGGGGCCTGCGCCCTCAACCTCGCCACGCTCACCACACGGTTCGTGTTCCCGCAATTCTCGCTGGAGGGACGGCGCGTCTGGCTGCTTGGCCTCGCGCCCATGGGCCTCGGGCGCGCCGTGCGCATCCAGTTCTGGACCGCAAGCTGGACGACCCTCGCGCTGACCGTCGGCCTGACAATCCTCTCCGGATCCATCCTGCGGCTCGGGCCCGCCCGCGTCCTGTACTTCGTCGGCGCCATGACCGTGATGACGTTCACCCTGAATGCCATCGCCACCGGCCTGGGCGTCTTGTTCCCCAACCTGCGCGAAACCCAGCCCGCCAAGATCGTGTCCGGCTTCGGCGGCACCCTGTGCCTCGTGCTCAGCTTCGTGTACATCGTGGCGTCCGTGGTCATCCTCGGGTTGGGCTCCCCATGGGGCTGGCGTGAGGAGACGCCCCATCCCTCGGCGGCGGCAGCCTCTTGGCTGGCATTTGTCCTTGTGAGCGCCTTGGCGGGATGGCTCCCCCTCCGCATCGCGCTCCGGCGCGCCGCCCAGCCCGGCATCACGGAGTCGCGCTAGAACAGCCTCGCGTCATCAGCACTCCCGCAACGGCCACAGGGCCTCACCGAACCCGAGGACAACGGGTCCTTGAGACAGGGGTTCCATGGGATGCCACGCGATGGCCCAGAGATCCCCAGGCCGATTCCATGGGCGTTGGCGCGGCTTCCGGCATCGCAGTCCCCAGGGCCCGCCTTGGCGTCCTTTGACATCCGATGCCATCTGCGATGTCATTTCTGTCATGCATCCTCGTGCCTCCATGCCGTCCATGGCCCCGGGACGCCCTCGTGCCTTCACGCTGATCGAGCTGCTCGTCGTGATTGCCATCATCGCCATCCTGGCGGGCATGCTGCTGCCCACACTTGGGAAGGCCAAGGCCAAGGCCCAGATGATCCGTTGCACCAGCAACGAGAAGCAGATCGCGCTCGGCTACCTCCTCTACGCCCTCGACCATGCGGACCAACTCCCCGTCGCGGGCACCGAGGTCCCCATCGGCTCGGGCTGGGTCGCCCCCAGCCGTTGGTTTGCTGAGATCTCCACCTACATCGCCAACGACGTCCGCAACTTCACCAACCTCGTCGCGAAGTCGAAGGTCGTCGCCTGCCCCATCGCCAAGATTGGCACCAACGTCATCCCCGCGAGCGTCCCCGGGTACCAAGGCTACGGCGGCTACGGCCACAACTACGCCTACCTCGGCTACACCCCGGCCGAGCGTGTGAAGTCCACCCTCATCACCAAGCCAGCCGAAACCATCCTGAACGGCGACGGGCTCGATCCCAACAAGGGGCTGAGCTGGTGGAACTACGGCTACCTCTATCCACCCAGCATCGGGAGCCCGCTTTTCCGCTACGTTCGCCATGGCCAAGGTGGGAACTACGCGTGGGCCGACGGACATGTTTCCACCATGGCATGGACCGCGTTGTCCAAGGGGGCGAATGGCAAGGTGGACTGGTACTACCAACCGGCTCCCTAGACGGACCCCGCGCCCCAACCGGGCGCATCCCTCCGCATCGTCACCGGGCAACGCCCACGCGGACCGCCACCAAGCGGGCCTTGTCCCGCGCGTAGAGCACACCCCCATCCAAGGCCGGCGCGGCCCTCACCCCCGAGCCCAGCACCTGCGCCCGCGCCAGCTCCTTCCAACCCGAATCCTTCGCCTCCGCAAGAATCAACTCGCCGTCCTCCACCAACGCCCACAACCGGTCGCCTTGAACCAGCACGGACCCCACCCCCAACCGCGGCGAGGCCCACGCAACGGAACCGTCGGCCGCCCGAATGCACCGAAGTTCCGCCGCCTGCTCTTGCCGGCCGTGGAAGCCAAACACCAGCCCACCCTTCCGAACCGGCGTCGAGATGTGGCACGACAAGGCGTCGGCCTGATGCCACGCCTCGGCCAGAACCCCGCCACCGCGCCATCGAAGCCACGTCGCCCCCGTGTCATAGCTCGCGGTCACCAGCACCCCGTCGGCGGCGGCCAGCGGCGTGGCCGCGTTGACCGACGCACCCTGCCGGGATCGAAACGGCACCGCGGCGGTCACCTTGCCGTCGCGGGGATCGAGCACCCGCACCCCGGCCCGGTTCAACACCACGACGCGCTGCGCGCCGTCGGCCTCGACCCGCACCGGGCTCGCGTAGCCCGCCTCGTCCGAAGTGGCCTTCCACACGGTCGCGCCCGTCGCCGCGTCCAGCGCGACGACCCCTGCGCCATCGCGCCCGCCCACTTGCACGATGACGCGGTTGGAAACGACCAGGGGCGAACAGGCGAAGCCAAAGAAGCCCTTGTCAGCCCCCAGCTCCTTGCCCAAGGGACGCGTCCATTTCGGCGCGCCATCCTCCAACGTGGTGCACGTGAGGCGGCCCTCGGCACCGAAGGTGAACACTCGGCCGCCCGCGACGGACGGGGTGCCGCGCGGGCCGTCATCGAACCCGAAGTCGTCCTCGTAGGCGGTGGGCTGAGAGGAGCGCCAAGCGGACTTCCCCGTGCCCGAATCGAAGGCCTCCAACACCTCCTCGTTGCCCCGCCGGTGATGGAGCAACACGCGCCCGCCCACGACCACCGGACCCGAGAAGCCGCGTCCAACCTCCACCTTCCACAAGGTCGATGGACCCGCGTCGGGCCACGCAACGGGTGATGGGCCCGGGACGACGCCGTCGCGGGTGGGGCCGAGGAACTGCGGCCAGTCCGCGCGGGCAACACCTGCGGCCAGGGCAAGGACCGCCAACGAAAAGAGGGCCGGATGAATCGGGATCCTGCGGAATGGTGCGCGGGGCCGAACTGCCAACGGGGACGCGTGCATCCCCTTCACTTGCCCGAGGCCATGACGCTGTCGAGCTGGAAGGAGACCTTGCTGGCCCCCACGAACTTGGCGGAATCCACCACGCGGAGGACGTCCCCATGGGTCGCCATCGTGTCGGCCTTGATGTACACGGGGACGTTGGAGTTGACCACGAGCCGTTCCTTCACCAGCGACATGAAGTCGGGCAGCGTCAGGCGCTTGGCGTCCACGCTGATGTCCCCGCCGCGGTTGATCTTCACCTCGATCATGTCGGGCTTCTTGGTGGAGGTGGCCTTCACGGCGGAAGGAAGGTCCATCTTCATCGTCTTCAGGCGTTGCATGCTCAGGGAGAGCATCATGAACGACGCGAGCAGGAAGAACATGACGTCGATCAGGGGGATGATCTCGATGCGGGCCTTCTTGGCGGAGAGGGGCGAGGAGAGGCGCATGGCGGCGGGGTGCTGGGCTGGGCTGGGGCTCAGGGCGACTGGGGCGGCGTGGCGGCGCGTGGCGCCGTGCCCGGCGCGGGGGTGGCATCGGCGGACTCGGTAACGAAGGCCACCTTGAGGACGCCCGCGCCGCGGACGCGTTCGAGCACCCGGTTGACCTGGCCGTGGAGGGCAGCGCGGTCGGCGGTGACATAGACCGGGGTGTTGGTGTTGCGCCGGAGCCGGTCCTTGAGGATGGCGTCCAGCTCGTCCAGCGAGAGGTGCTTCTTCTCCACGGACACCTTCCCGTCCTTCTCCACGCCGATGTTGAGCATGTCGGGCTTGAAGTCGGGCCTGGCCGTGGTGACGGCGGGAAGCGTCATCTTGAACGTGCCCGCCTTTTGAAGGGACAGGGACACGAGCATGAAGGACGCGAGCAGGAAGAACATCACGTCGATCAGGGGGATGATCTCGATGCGCGCGCGCTTGAGGGGCACGGGCGATCCCCACTTGGACTTGCGTGCGGGCGCGGCCCCGCCTCCTCCGCCTCCACCAGCCATGGGTTCAGGCGTTGGCGTTTGTCGCGGCGGCAGCCTCGCGGCGGAAGCGAAGGGTGTCGAAGCCCTCCTGCTTGGCCTTGCTGACCATGACCTCGACGTTGGTCGCCGCCGTCTCCAAGTCGAACTGGAGCTTGGCGAGGAACTCGTTGAAGAGGTTGAGGAAGAAGACGCCCACGATGGCGATCGCGAGGCCTGCCGCCGTGGCGATGAGGGCCTCACCGATGCCCTTCGAGACGCCCTCGACGGCGAGCTCGCCCGTCACCTTCTCGAACGACTCCATGATCCCGACGACGGTTCCCAGGAGGCCAAACAACGGGGCCAGCGTGATGCACGTGTCGATGGCCACCATGAACTTCCCCGCGCGCTTGATCTCAACGCCTGCGGCCACCTGCAACGCGCCCGCCAAGGACCCGTGCACATGCGTCAGCCCCTGGTGGATCATCCGAACCACGGGATCGGTTGTCCTCTTGGAAACCTCCACGGCGGCCTTGAAGTCCTGGTTGTCCATTGCGGCCAGCACCTTCTCCAACGCGGCCGCGTCGCGCCGCCGGCCCTGGAGGAACCAGAAAACGGAGCGCTCGGCGACGACCGAGACGAGGACGATGGCGACGAGCAGGATGGGCCACATGATGGGCCCGCCCTTCACGAACAGCTCTACAAGTGCGTTGGCTAGCATTCGGTCGATGTTCTGGGGGTTTCTCGATGGAAAGGTCACCACGACGCCTCAGCGGCCGTCGCTCAACTGGTACACGAACTCGGTGTGCAGGAGCTGCTTCTTGCCCGGCGGAAACTTCCACCGGCGCTTGACCCACGTGATGGTGTTGTTGTCGAGGAGGAAGGAGCCCGAGGGGATCAACTTGCGCACCTCCAGGACGTTGCCAGCCTCGTCCACCTCGATCTCCAGCTTCACCATGCCCTCGATGCCCTTGCGGCGAGCCTCGATGGGATACTCAGGCTGGGGCGCGAAAATCCCCTCGCTTGAGCCATCGCCTGCCCGGAACGAGCGAGGACCCGTGTTGGCGACGGGCGGAGGCGACGCGACGGCGACGGTCCGGACCGGGGGTGCTGACGCTTGGCGGATGTCGCGCGTCGTGACGGTGACGCCCTCGACGGGGACCGCGAACGGGGCGGCGGAGGCGTCAGCCAGGACAACGACGGGCTGGATCACCGGGGCCTCCTGGGGCGTGGTGTCGTCCCGATCCACGACCTCGTCCGTGGTCTCAGGGGGCGTCTGAACCGCAGGGGGCACGTATTCCACGGGGACGACGGTGGTGTCCTCGATGACGCGGGTGCGGAGGACGAGGTCCAAGGGTGCCTTGACGCCGATGATGCCGGTGGCGAGGAAGGCGGCGCAAATCGCGTTGACCCACATGACCTTCCGGCCCGGGTCACGCTGCGAGCTGGGAAGGCAGGCCAAGGCGATTTCGGAACGAATCTGGTAATTCGCCCGGAATTCCTCCGGCACTGTGGCCATGGCTGTGGAACTCATGCTCGTTGCGTCGCCCTTACGGCGACTTGCGCGACATCGTTGGATAGCATCCCGGATGCCGCAACGGATTCCTTCCGCCGATCCCTTGGAATCTTCATGGAAAACGACCGGAACGGCGCCTGAAGTGAGCGGAGTGACTCGTGGTCGTGTGTCGTTTTGCACAGGCCGCGCAAGGCGCGCCCCATGCGGCGGCCCGGGCGACGGACGAGCGGAAGGGACAGGCGGGAACGAAAAAGGCCGGGCTTTCGCCCGGCCTTGATGCAGGAGGCTGCGGCCTCCCATGGCGCGAGGGCCACGGGAGGCCGACGGAGCCTAGTACTTGATGACCAGCTTGCCGCCGACGATCTCGACGCTCTTGATCACGCGAGCGGGCGAGAGGGTGAGGTAGCCTTGCTCACTGCCGGCGGGGACGTCGGCGGTGATGGTCTTGTTGACCTCGTCCACGACCACGTTGGAGAACGTGCCGCCGGACAGGCCGGCGGGAGGCGTGGTGATAACGACGGTCGTGGACGCCGGCTTCACGAGGCCCGAGGGCGACACGAGCTGGATGGCGTTGATGGGGGCGCGAGGCGTGCCGCCCTGGCCTTTGCCGTCGGCGGTGGTGGCCTCAACGATGACCGTGGCGGCCTTGACGCCCTTGAACAGGACGTAGGTGCCGATGGCCGGGGTGGTTTCGTCGGGGACGACGACCTGCGTGTAGGCCGACGGGTTGGCCGGCGCCAGGATGGTCTGGTAGCCGCTGAGGACGTTCTGGTTGGCGTCCAGCAGGCGGAAGGCTCCGCCGCGAGCAGCGACGCCACCCAGCGTGTACACGACGACGTCATACGTGCCGCTGGTGAGCTGCGACGGGACGCCGCTGATCGTCACCGTGGTGGTCGTGGAGTTGCCCGTGTCGAGGTAGCCGGTCATGAGCGAGGCGTCGGAGCCAACGAACTGGTTGTTTTCCTCGCCGCGGCCGGTGGAGGCCCAGGTGTTGCCGGAGCCGGCCCACTCGACGGTGATGGGGGCGTTGACGCGGTTGCCGTTGGACTCGGCCGCGAGGCCGGAGACGGGTCCGGTGGCCTCCGAGGTGTTGCCCGAGAGGTTGTTCCAGTTGGCCTGGGCAACGGCGGGCACGCCGGCGATCTCGGTGCGACCCATGATGCCGGTGTTCTCGTTCGCGCCGAAGTTGAGGCCGATCGAGTAGGTCTGCGTGCCGCGCGTGGCGGTGGGCTTCAGGTCCCCGTAGCCGCGGAACTTCGCGGTCCAGAGCTTCCGGTCTCCCTCGGCCACGTTGCCGTTCTCGGGGCCATACACGATGCCGACGTACATGGTGTCGGGCAGCGGCGTGCCGTCGTTGTCGGCGAAGTCCGTGCGGCCGAGCTGGGTCCACGTGACGCCGCCGTTGGAGCGGAACATGTGGATGACGTTGCCGGTGCGCATGATGCGGACGTAGGTCTTGCCCGGGTACTGCGGGCTGCCGCCGGCGCTGGAGGAGCTGGTGGCACCACCCGAGGTGAGGCGGCGGTTGGTCTCGAAGGCGTTGTTCGAGCCCGTGCCATCCCACTTCTTGTTGTCCGGCGCGTGGACCGCCTGGTAGCGGCTGTCGGTGTCGAGCGTCTCACGGACCATCAAGCCCGCGCGCGCCCAGTTGGAGGAAGCGTCCTGCTCCTCGACCTGCACGACCTTGTCGAAGTCGCCCGTCACCTGCTCATAGACGAACGAGACGTCGTCCGTGGCGTTCCAGAAGGCGTTGCCGCCAGACTGGACGTTGACGCCGTCCGCGCCGACCGCGATGGCGCTGGCAGGGAAGGCGTCGTTGTTGCCGATGGCGGCGAAGGTCAGCTTCTGGACGGTGACCTGGGCCGTGGCAGACGCGATGGCGTTGCCCTTGATATCCTTCACGTTCTTCACCGTGAGGGTGTAGGTGCTGCCCGCCGTGAGGCCGGAGACCGTCAACACCGCACCCTGCTCGAGGGACTTGTAGGTGCTGCTGTTGGCGATGTGCGCGGCGCCGGAGACGGTGCCGCCCGTGATGGTGAAGTTGCCCGCCGTGATGGTGGACGGGTTGACGGCCTCGTCGAACACGACGCCGACGTCAAACGTGCCCGCCGCGTTGCGCACGGCGCCCGCCGACACGATGGCCGGGGGGAAGGTGTCGGGCACGACCGTGAGGGTGGCGTCCGCGCTGGTCACCGCGGCACCCGGGGCCGACAGGGCGACGGAGTACTTGGCTCCGTTGTCGCCCAGGGTGGTCAGCGGGGTCTTGTACGTCGCGGAGGTGGCGCCTGCGATGTCCACGCCGTTCTTCTTCCATTGGAAGGTCGCCCCCACGATGCCGGTGACGTCCGCCGCCACGGAGAACGCGGCGGAGCGGCCCTCGACGGCGGAGACGGAGGCCGGCTGGCTGGTGATGGTGATGGTGGCCTTGGGCACCTTCACGGAAACCGCGTTGCCGCTGAAGGCGGAGGCGGTGCCGTTCTCGGGGGTGGCCTCGGTGATGAGGTGGAACGTGGCCGCGAAGTTATCGCCGCCGCCGCCCTCATGCATGATGCCCTCGATGTAGTACTTCTTGCCCGCCGTCAGGCTGATGCCGTTGGCGTACGGGGTGGTGTTGCCACCATCCGGGGACCAGTACAGCGAGTTCTTCTGGGTGACGATGGTGCCGTCGGTCTTGCCGCTCTCGGCCGTCTGCCACTCGAGGGGGTTGCCCCAGGAAGGCTGCTGGGCCACGAGCCGCTTGTTGGCGGGCTTGTCATCCGTGGAGACGTACAGGTCGGCGTCGTCGTCCGCCGCGACCACGAAGGCGTAGAGGCCCGTGACCGGAGGGGAGAAGAAGCCGCTGACGCGCTGGGCGTAGTTGTCGGCGACGTTGGACGGAGCCTCGAAGCCCTTGATGAGGCTCACGCTGGGCGTGCCGGCCGTGCCGCCCGCGACGGAGCCCCGGGTTCCGCCGGGGTAGTACTCGCGCTTCAAGGAGCCCGCCACCTCGATGGCCGCGTCCACGGTCAACGTGGCCTCGGCGCTGGTGGTGGTGAAGCTCGTGAGGCCCGGGTAGTTCACGGTGGAGACCCGGACGCTGTACTTGGCCCCGTTGTCGGACAGCGAGGTCAGCACGCTCAGGGAGCTGCTCGTGGCACCGGCGATGGCCTGGCCGTTCTTGAGCCACTGGAAGGCCAGCAGCTCGGCGTCGGTGTCGAGGCCGACGGAGAACGAGGCCGTGGACAACTCCGTCACCTTCGCGTTGGCGGGCTGGGTGGCGATGTTGAGCTTCGTGGGGTTCGCCACGAGCGCGCCGATGACGTTGCCCGTCAGGGTGGTGTCGTCGCCGTTGTTGGGTGTGTTGCCCAGGACCAACGCGGTGAAGCCGAAGTTGTCGCCGCCGCCGCCCTCGGCCATGACGCCCTCGATGTAGTAGGACTTGCCGGCCACGAGGTCGATGCCCGCCGCGAAGGGGGTCGTCTTGCCGTTGTCCGGGGACCACGTCGCGGAGGACTTCTGCGTCGCGGCCGGCGTGGAGGTCTGGCCGCCGTTCTCGGCGCTGGTCCACTCCTTGGTGCCGCCCCAGCCCGGCTGCTGCGCGATCAGGCGCTTGTTCGCCGGGTTGTCATCCGTGCTCAGGAACAGGTCCGAGTCGTCGTCCGAGGCGACCCAGAACACGTACTTGCCCGACTGGGCGGGCTTGAACACGCCGCTGAGGCGCTGGGCGTAGTTGTCGGCCACGTCGCTCGGGGCCTGGGCTTGGGGGATCAACTCGACGAAGCCGAGCGTGGCGGTGCCGCCATTCACGGCGGCACGGTTGGCGCCAGGATAATACTGGCGCTTGAGGAAGCCCGGGACGACGACGTTGCCGGCCTGGACGGCCACCGAAGACGCCAACAGCGTCGCGGCAGCCATCCAACCGGAACCCTTCGCCAGGGCACCCGACAGGGTGGATTTACGCATAGGTGATGAGGAATCCACCTTGGCATCCCCATGATGGATGAAAGTTAGTCATGGCTGGACACTCGTCCCTTCAGACACTTTTCCATCATGAAGATCGCGCTCAGTGGAAGCGGGGTAATTGCATCCGCTTGATGATGACCTGTCAACGCTCGGGTGGCCCAACGGCCATCCTTCGGGGCGAAGTGCCCCTCCGGTGGGGGCACCCGACCCGTCCCCGGCACATCCCAAGCGTCGGCCCGGAGAGGCCCCTGCCTCCGCAGCGCCTACGCCCGGGCTGCCGGCGAGGCGGCATGGCCACGGGCGACCAGTTGACTCCCGGGCCATTCCCGGGCCACAAGCAGGCATGTTCCTCCCGCGCGTTGCACCGCTTGCCCTCGCCCTTGCCTGCCTGCCCGCCCCGTCCCTGCTCACGGCAGGCCCCGCCGCCGCCTGGGTGATCTCCGCCAACGAGGGCAAGCTGGACCTCGTCACCGGCACCCAACGAATGCTCCCGAATCCAGCACCCGAGTCCCTCACCCTCCTCAACTTCGCCTCCTTTCCGCCCGCCGTCCGCCACCTGACCAACGTCCCCAGCACCGTCCTCGGCCCGCCTTCCAACGTCGCCTTCACCCCCGACCGCCGCCACGTCGCCATCGCTAATTCGATCATTCCCGATCCCTCGCGCACCAACGGCTGGCGCCCAGGCCGCGCCATCCACCTGCTGGACCTCACCGCAAACCCACCCTCCAGCGCCACCTTTGAAGGCCACGGGCTCCAGCCCTCCGGCCTGTGCTTCAATCCCTCCGGCCAACATCTCCTCGCCGCCAACCGCGCCGACGGCTCCGTCTCCCTCCTCCGTCTCGACCACGGTCGCCTCGTGCCCGTCCAGTCCCTCTCCATCGTGGATCCCGCCGTCGAGGTCGCCGACGTCGCCGTCAGCCCCGACGACCGGTTCGTCGTCGCATCCCTGACCAAGACGAACCAGCTCGCCCTCCTGCGCAAGGACGGCGAACGCTTGTCCGACACCGGCCGCCGCATCTCCACCTACGGCAAGCCCTATCGCGTGATGTTCACCCCGGACGGCGGCTTCGTCCTCACGGCCGGTGCCGGCAACGGCAACGGGCTCGACATCGACGCCCTCACCGTCGTCCGACGCCAAGGCGACGACTTCCTCGCCACCGGCCATGTCCCCTTGGCGGCGGGGCCGGAAAGCTTCGACATCAGCCCCGACGGCCAATGGGGCGCGGCCGTGCTCATGAACGGCTCGAACACGGGAAGCCAAAACTCCAACTACCGTGACCACGGCCTCCTCGTCATGTTCCGGCGCCGGGGCGACCAATGGACCCGTGAGCAGACCCTCCCCACCGGGGCCATCCCCGAGGGCGTTGTCATCACCCCGGACGGACGTCACGTGGTCGTCCAATGCCATCCGGACCGGGAACTGCGCATCTACCGCCGCTCGGGCACGCGGCTCCGGGAGCTGCCCTTGCGCATCCCCGTCCCCGGCATGCCCTCCGGCATGGCCGCGGCGCGATAGGGGCTCGCGACCGCAGCCGTTCAATGTCCGGCGCGGGTTTTTCGATGCCTTCGGCACGCGTTGCCCCTTGTCGGCGACGTTCGGCCACGCGTGTAATGCGAGGGCCGCCTCGAAGCGCGTCGTCCACATGAAGCCCCTCCTGCATCCTGCCGCCCTGGCGTTCCTCGCTGTTCTTCTCGCGTCCGCCTGCCGCGCCCAAGCTACGTCGCGCGCCCTCCCGCCCGCGCTCGTGCCCTGGCAGGACTGGGCCACATGGGACCAGCCGCACCGGCAGTGCCCCACGCCGTGGTCCGATCCCAAGGCCCATCGGTGCTTCTGGCCGGGGCGCCTGGAGCTGGCGGTGTCGGACGCTGCCGGGTCGTTCCAGCTCAACGTGGTGGTGTTCCACGAGACCTGGGTGCCCTTGCCCGGCGGCGCGCGCGAGTGGCCGCAAGACGTGCGAAGCAACGGCGCGCCCGTCCCCGTCCTCGAGCGCGACGGCGTGCCCAGCGTGAAGCTCGGCCCGGGCGAGGCCCGCATCGAGGGCGCGTTCCAGTGGCCGCAACTCCCCCAGAACATCCGCATCCCGGCCGCCGTGGGCCTCCTGTCCGTGTCGCGCGATGGCCACGCCATCGAGGCTCCCACGTGGGACGCGGCGGGCACGCTGTGGCTGCGAAGGGATGGAGCGCCCGGCGCGGCCGAGCGCGACGCTCTGGAGGTGAAGGCCTTTGCCTTGCTGGAGGACGGCATCCCGATGTGGTGGCGGCAGGAGCTCGAGGTCACGGTTTCCGGCAAGAGCCGCGAGGAAGACCTCGGCAACCTCCTCCCCGCCGGCTGGAAGCTCGCCTCCGTCTCGGCCCCCATCCCCGTCACCGTCGATGACGCCGGGCGCGCCAAGGCGCAGGTCCGCGCCGGCAAGTGGACGGTGAAGGCAGACGCGTTCCGCGTGGACGCATCGCGCGAGGTCGGGCTTCCGCCCGGGGCCAAGGCTCCGGCGTCGGACATGTTGGTGGCCTTCAAGGCGCGACCGGACCTGCGCACCGTCGAGATCGTCGGGGCCACGGCCATCGACGCCGCCCAGACCTACGTGCTGCCGTCGTGGCGCGACCTGCCGGTGTACCGATGGGATCCCTCGCGTCCCCTGACGATGGACGAGCGGATGCGGGGCATGGGAGACAAGAAGCCGGGCGGGCTGGGGATCGAGCGAGAGATCTGGCTCGACGAGGACGGGCGCGGGCTGACGTTCCGGGACCGCATCACGGGGGCGATGCAGCAGGTGTGGCGGCTGGACGTCGCGGAGGGCCAGCAACTGGGCTCCGTGCGCAGCGGGGGCCTGGGGCAGTTGGTGACGCGCAACCCGGCCAACAACGCCCTCGGGTTCGAGGTGCGCGCCCGCAACCTGGACGTGGAGGCCACGGGCCGGGCGGACGCCACGCGTGACTGGCCCGCGACGGGTTGGCGCGCCGACGCCGAGCCGGCGCGGGTCACGCTGCACTTGCCGCCGGGTTGGCGCCTGTTCGCGTTGACGGGCAGCGACTGGGTGCAGGGGGACTGGCTCACGGCGTGGACGTTGCTGGATCTTTTCCTGCTGCTGGTCTTCACGCTGGCCGTGTTCCGGCTGCGGGGCTTCGCGGCGGCCGTCCTCGCGTTCCTCGCATTTGGGCTGGCCTACCATGAGCCCGGCGCGCCGCGGTACCCATGGCTGGCGTTGCTGGTGCCGTTGGCGCTTGCGCCGCTCCTCCGCGACGACCGCGCCCGCAGGGCCGCGCGCGTCTTCCAAGGAATGGCCGCGCTGGTCCTCGTGCTCTTCCTCGTGCCCTTCGTGTCGCGGCAGGTGCAGCAGGCGTTGTACCCCCAATTGGAGCAGACCCCCACCCATCCGTCGCCCGACGCGAGCTTTGCCGTTGGCGGCGGCGTGGCCGAGGTGGATGCGCGCGCCCAGGTCCAGGCCTTCGCACTGCCCGCCGCGTCCAGTGCCGGTCTTGGAGCGAACGTTTCGCTGGCCAAGCGCGGCCCATCGCAGGCTGGCGCTCCCGTGCAGCAGGCGCAGGCACCCTCGGCCAACCTCTTCCAGGACGCCAAGGCCCGCATCCAAACGGGGCCCGGCATCCCGGAGTGGACGTGGCGCTCCGTGTCCTTCGGGTGGAACGGCCCGGTGCAAGCAACGCAATCCGTGCGCCCCGTCCTGATCCCGCGCTGGCTCGAACGAGTGCTGTCCTTGGTCCGGACCGCCTTGGTCCTTGGGTTGGCGGCCATGCTGGCCGTGACCGGAGCCCGTCGGGCCGCCGCGTCCAACGGCCCCGGAGGCGAGGGCCCGGCCCATTCCCCCGTTGCGCCGCCCCAGCCGGAGGGGCGAGGCCCGATCGCTGGATCGGTTCCTGCGCCGGGTGCATCGGCCTCGACGGTCGCGTTGTTGGCGGCAGCCCTTTGGATGGCTCACGGCAACCCCGCCCGTGCGGCCGAGCCCGTGCCGGCGTCCGCGTCGATCCCCGACGGCCCCACGTTGGAAAAGCTGCGCGAGCGATTGCTGGCCGTGCCCGACGCCTACCCGAACGCCGCCAGCATCCCCATGGCCAGCCTCGCCCTGGACGGCCGACGCGTCCGGGTCGAGGCGGAGGTGCACGCCGCGCTGCGCGTTGTCGTGCCGGTGCCGGGACGGCTTCCCGCGTTCTCGCCCGTCTCCGTGGAGGTGGACGGCAAGCCCGCCGCGTCCGTGGGCCGCGACGACGGCTTCCTGTGGGTGGTCGTGGAGGCCGGCGTGCACCGGGTGCGCGTCGAGGCGTTGCTTCCGGCCATGACCGAATGGGAATGGTCCTTCGCGTTGAAGCCCCGTCGCGTGCGCATCGACGCGCCAGATTGGACGGTGGCGGGCGTGGGGGCGGATGGCGTGCCGGAGGCCCAGGTCTTCCTGGCGCCGCGCCTGAGGGCGGCCTCGGCGGCCGCGAGCTACGAGCAGCAACGCGTCGATGCGGTGGTGGCCATCGACCGGCACCTGGAAATCGGGCTGCAATGGCAGGCGCGGTCCATCGTCACGCGGCTGTCGCCGTTGGGGCGGGCGGTGTCGCTGCTCGTGCCCTTGCTGCCGGGCGAGACCGTGGTGTCGCAGGGCGTCGTCATGCGGGACGGCGCGGTCGAGGTTCGACTGGGCGCACAAGAACGGGAGTTCACCTGGGAAGGGACGCTGGCCGTGACCCACCAGCTCGCGTTGGCGACGCGCGCGGGGGACGCATGGGTGGAGCGTTGGCACCTGGTGACGTCCCCCGTCTGGAACATCGGCCTGTCCGGTCTGCCGCCCATGTTCGACGTGGGATTGGCGGACCTGGTGCCATCCTGGCGCCCGTGGCCGGGGGAATCCGTGTCCTTGGCGATCCAGCGGCCGGAGGCGGTGGCGGGCGCGACGGTGACGGTGAACCGTGCGTTGCACGCGGCCAGCCTTGGACGGCGGCAACGCGCCTCGACCCTCGACCTCGCCCTGCGCTGCAGCATGGGCGAGGACTTTGCCATCGAGCTGCCGAAGGGGTCGGAGGTGACGAAGTTGTCCGTGCGCGGGCGCGACGTGCCGGTTCGGCGCGACGGGGACCGTGTCGTGGTGCCGTTGCAACCGGGCGAGCAGTCGCTGTCGATGGCCTGGAAGGAGGCCCGGGACCTGGGGTTCCGCTCGGGAAGCGCCGCCGTGGTCCTGCCGGTGGAGGCGGCCAACGTGATGACAACGGCGAACGTGGGCATGGACCGCTGGGTGTTGTGGGCCTCCGGGCCGCAGCGTGGCCCGGCTGTTCGGTTCTGGGGAATCCTCGCCTTGTCGTTGATGGGCGCGGTGGCGTTGGGGCGCGTCCCGAAGTCGCCCT
>JBJSZF010000298.1:0-3241 GCA_046090125.1 Verrucomicrobiota bacterium | reverse complement strand
TTGAGGTTGGTGCCAATGTCGGAGCCAAGCGCGTAGCTAACGCGGGCCTTGGGGTCCTTGAGGTCGGGCTTGTCTTGGGCAAGGGCGGAGCCTGCAACGAGCAACGCGGCGGCCATGGCGGGTATGCGTGACGAGTTCATGTTTTGTACAGTCCACGTTGGGGACGTTCGCCACCCAACATGAGCGGGGAGGCTCCCCTGCCCCGCCTGCAAGTCAAGGATGGGCTTCCATCTTGAAAGCCTAGCCAACACGAGGCCGTGGCGCCCCGTCCGCAAGACGGCCTTCAGGCAAGGCTCTGGATCAAGCGAGCCATGGCGACGGCCGTGTTGGCCGCCTCAACCCCGCGATTGGTGCCGGGCTCCAAGCAACGCGCACGCGCTTGCTCTTCCGAGCGCACCGTCAAGACCTCATGGATGCATGGGATGCCCGACCGCACCTGGATGTCCATCAACGCATGAGTGACCGCAGCGCCCACGTGGTCGGCATGTTGGGTCTCGCCCTGCCAAATGACCCCGAGACACACGATCGCGTGCGGCGACCCCTCGCCGCGACGGGCCAGCGCCGCAGCCGCGACCGGAATCTCAAAGGCCCCCGGCACGCGCACCACCTCCAGGACCACGCCCGCCTCCCCGAGGCGCCGCGTCGCAGCCTCCAACATGCCATCGACGTAGGGACGATTGTACTCCGACGCGACAATGGCGACCCGCGCCCCGCGGGCCTCGGCGATGGGTTGTTGGTTTTCTTGCAGCATGGCGGTCAAAGGGCGTGGCCCATCCGGTCGCGCTTGGTCTTCAGGTAACGCTCGTTGTGCGGGTTAGGCCGCACCCGGATGGGAAGCTGCCCCACGATCTCCAGCCCGTAGCCTTGCAGTCCCACGACCTTCTTCGGGTTGTTGGTGAGGAGGCGAATCGAGCGAAGCCCAAGGTCCACCAGCATTTGCGCGCCGATTCCGTAGTCGCGCAGGTCCATCCCAAAGCCCAGCCGCAGGTTGGCATCCACGGTGTCCAACCCCTGCTCTTGCAGCTTGTAGGCCTTGATCTTGGGCGCGAGCCCAATCCCCCGCCCTTCCTGCCGCATGTACAGGATCACGCCGCAGCCCTCGTCCGAAATCCGTTGCATCGCCGCCTGCAACTGCGGCCCGCAGTCGCATCGGCGCGACCCAAACACATCCCCCGTCAGGCATTCGCTGTGCACGCGCACCAACACGCCCTTCTTTCCGGCGGGATTCCCCTTCACCAACGCAATGTGGTGCTCGCCGTCCGCCTGCGACCGGTACAGGTGCAGCCGGAAGTCGCCAAAATCCGTCGGCATGTCGATGGACTCCACCCGCTCCACCAGCTTCTCCCGCGTGCGCCGGTGCTGGATGAGGTCCGCGATCGTGCACAGCTTGAGCCGATGCTTGCGCGCAAACGTCCGCAACTGCGGCAAGCGCGCCATCGTGCCGTCGTCGTTCATGATTTCGCAGATCACGCCCACCGGCCGAAACCCCGCCAACCGCGCCAGGTCCACGGCTGCCTCCGTGTGACCGGCACGCCGTAGGACCCCGCCCGGCTTGGCCCGCAACGGAAACACATGCCCCGGCTTCCGCAGGTCCGCCGGAGTCGCCGTCGGGTCGCACATCACCTGGATGGTCCGCGCACGGTCCGCCGCGCTAATCCCCGTCGTGACGCCCGCCGCCGCATCCACGGACACCTGGAAGTCCGTACGGAACGAGTCCTGGTTCCGGGCGACCATCACCTCCACCCCAAGCTGCTGAAGGCGCTCCTCCGTCGTCGGCACGCAAATCAACCCACGCCCGAAACGCGCCATGAAGTTGATCGAGGCCGCCGTCGCCTTCTCGCCCGCCATCACCAGGTCGCCCTCGTTCTCGCGGTCCGCGTCGTCCACGACAATCACCATGCGCCCCTTGCGGAGGTCCGCGATCGCCGACTCAATGCTGTCACAGGAGGACACGCCCATGTGCGGAGGGTATGGCCGAATGGCGGTTGGCGCGACAAGGAAGGGCGTGGGCCGCAACCAACGCCTGCCGGAGCAAGCCTCTGCCTCGCAACAGGGGCTGGGTGGACGCCGGCACGGGAAGGATATGTTCCATGGGCCGCGCGGGGAGTTCCTGGCACTGCACGAGGCGTTCCTGAAACTGCACGGGGCATGGAGCCACCGGTCGCCGTCCTGCATCCGCGCCCATTCGGCCCGGGCGTGGCACCCAAGACGTCGCCCCGAGCCTCGCACCCAATCGTCGCGCGCGTTGCACCCGGTACCGTCCTCCATACAGTCGGGCGCGGATGAGCTTCGTTGCCGAGTTGAATCGACTTCCCATGGACCTGCTGCTGGCGCGCGCGCAGGACGCGTCGGACGTGGACGTGTCCCGGGTGCTTTCGGGCGGGGCGCGGACGTTGCAGGACTTCGCCGTCCTGATTTCGCCGGCCGCCGCCGGGCGGTTGGAGGAGTTGTGCCGGAGGTCGCAGGCCGTGACACGGCAACGATTTGGGCGGGTCATCCGCTTGTTCGCGCCGCTGTACCTGAGCAACGAGTGCATCAACAACTGCGCGTACTGCGGGTTCTCGCGGGACAACCCCATCCTGCGCGTGACGTTGTCCGTGGAGGACGTGGTGCGGGAGGCGCGGGCGTTGGCCGGGCAAGGCTTCCGCAACATCCTGCTCGTCGCGGGCGAGCACCCGCGCTTCGTCTCCAACGGCTACCTCGCGGAATGCACGCGGGCGGTGGGCGACGTGGTCCCGTCGGTGTCGCTCGAAGTGGGGCCCATGGAGGCCGAGGAGTATCGGCCCATCGTGGCGGCGGGGGCGGAGGGGTTGGTGGTGTACCAGGAAACCTACGACCGGGACGTGTACGCGCGGATGCACACGGCGGGGCCGAAGCGGAACTTCGACTGGCGCCTGGAATGCCCGGAACGGGCCTATACGGCGGGGTTTCGAAGGCTCGGGATTGGGGCGTTGTATGGGTTGGCGGATTGGCGTCGGGAGGCGTTGAGCCTGGCGGCGCACGCCAGCCACCTCCTGCGACATTGCTGGAAGGCGATGCTGACGCTGTCGTTCCCCAGGTTGCGCCCGTGCGCCGGGGACTTCCAACCGCTCACCCACCTGGGGGACCGGGATCTGGCCCAGTTGGCCGCGGCATTTCGCCTGTTCCTGCCGGACGCCGGGTTGGTGCTGTCCACACGGGAGCCGGCGCGGTTGCGCGACGGGTTGTTCGGGATCGGGTTTACCCATGCCAGCGCCGGAAG